>DDTZ01000048.1 GCA_002344565.1 Bdellovibrionaceae bacterium UBA2351
GAAATCCTAAAGGATGGTTTTGAAATTCATTTCCATGTGGGCCAAGCCCACTATGATAACGCACTCAAGGGTCAAACCTTGGGTGCGACTTTTTTTGTTTATGTGCAAGGCAAAGGCTGGATCGATAAAGCAAGTGAACATGGTTTAGGGGGTAAGCAAGGTGGCGGAGTCGCCAAAGGAGTCAAAAAGACAAAAGAAAACCCTTCGGGCCTTTTGGGTCCTAGCGGTGGTTTTTCAAATTTTGGGATTGAGAGTCAGAATCTAAATTTTTTCAAGCGTGTGAGTTCGTCTCGCTTGACAAATGGTGCCCCGGGCCAGAATCGAACTGGCACGCCCGTTTGACCGAAGCCCAGGATTTTAAGTCCTGTGTGTCTACCAGTTTCACCACCGGGGCGCATGCAATTGCAAAAATGAATCACTAAAAAATCATTTTTCTTGAGGTTTGTCACTAACAAATATTTAATATTTTCATGCTTTTCAAAAATGCTTTTAAAAAACTCATCCAATTGAAACTTTTCTTAATTCCGATCGTTCTATTCTTTTGGATCAGCTCTATTTTTGAGCATTTTTTGGTAAAAAAGATAGAGGCGATAATAAACAGCGCGGATCCTAGCACGTTCTCTTTGATTGGATTTGCGAGTCTTCATTTGGTAAATGGGATTATCTTTCCGACCTTGATTACATTGCTGGCGTTGAGCCAAATTAGAAACTTAAAACAAGGTGCCCCGAAGTATCAAATCGAAGGCGGTCCCTCCGAGCAGCTGTTTATCGAAACCCTTCGTAGTTGGGGGAAAACCACATGGTGGTTTCTGGCTTTGGTTTTACCTGGGTTGTATAAGTTTATTGCCTATGCCTATGTTCCGGTCGTTGTGTTTTTGGATCCTGAGTACGATAAAGGAAACGTAGATGCGTTGCAGGCGTCCGAACGTCATTTTCGTAGGCATTGGTTATCGACTTGTTTTGTCTTTCTTGTGTTTTACTTTGTATTTCCTATAATGCTGAGCTCTGTTCTTGATAATTATAAGGATTTTAATGACACTCCGGTGCTGGCTTTGTTAGTCAGTATCTTCAACGGCGTCGTAAGTCTGTTCGCCTTTCTGCTGTTAGCAGAAATCTATATTCAGACACAGGCTAAACCGCTTGAAAACATGGCTGGCAACACCCCCTAGGCGGCTCACCGCTGGGCCTAGTAAGTAAAAAAAATGCAGGGAGTTTTATGGAATTACTTTTTAAATGGCAACAAGTTCGCACGCGTATGAAGGGTCTAACATTTGATGATGTATTGATCGTTCCTTCAAAAACAGACATGCGTTCACGTAAAGACCCGTCATTAAAAACTCAGCTCACTCGTAACTATTCATTAGATCTACCCATCGTCTCGGCGAACATGGATACAATCACGGAATCTGACATGGCGATTGCAATGGCTAAACTCGGTGGCCTTGGGATTCTTCATCGCTTTATGACGATCGATGAGCAAGTTCAACATGTGCATACCATCCGTAAAGCTAATGTAAATTTAATTTCGGCCAGCATTGGTGTGAATGACGACTTTCGTGATCGCGCTAAAAAATTGGTTGAAGCGGGTGTTCATATTCTTACGATCGACATTGCCCACGGTCACTCGGTGCAAATGTTGGAAACAATGAAGTGGTGTAAAGATAACTTTCCTAAAATCGACATTATCGCTGGTAACGTAGCGACGCCAGAAGCCACTGAGGAATTAATTGAAGCGGGTGCCGATGCAATCAAAGTGGGTATTGGTCCGGGCTCTATGTGTACCACTCGCATTATAACGGGCGCTGGTGTTCCGCAATTAACAGCCGTGGCATTGTGTGCGGAAGTCGGGAAAGAAAAAGGCGTACCCATCATCGCAGACGGCGGTATTAAAACGTCTGGAGACATTGTAAAAGCTCTTTCTGGTGGAGCGAATCTAGTGATGCTCGGAAGTATGTTGTCGGGAACAATTGAAACTCCGGGGGAAATCAAAAACGGTCGCAAGCAATATCGTGGTATGGCGTCTCGGTCCGCACAAGATTCTTGGCGCGGTGGTGTTCCGGAAGGCATGGCTCCAGAAGGTGAATCGACTACGGTGTCCGTTAAAGGTCACGTAAAAGATGTTATCATGGAATTATCTGGCGGTATCCGTTCTGGAATGACGTACGTGAATGCATCCACAATTGAAGAGTTGTGTGAAAAGGCGCGCTTCATCGAAATGTCGACGTCAGGTATGAACGAGTCTCGTGCTCATGGTTTGAATAAATAGATGGCTCCGATTGGTGTCTTTGATTCTGGCGTAGGCGGTCTGACGGTTTTAAAACAACTCTGTCAGACGTTTCCTGCCCAATCATGGATTTACTTGGGTGATACGGCTCGATTGCCATATGGAACTAAATCGGGCGTTACTATTCGAACGTACACCGAAGAAAACTTACATTTTTTAAGTCAGTTTAAATGTCAGGCGTTTATCATCGCCTGCAATTCGGCGTCGACTCAGTTTCCGGCCAATGAGTACAATGGACTACCAGTTTTTAAAGTCATTCAGCCGGGTGCAATTTCGGCGCTACGTGAAACGAGCAATGGAAAAATCGGTATTATCGGAACCAAGGCTACCATTAGCTCAAAAGTCTATGAACGTGAACTCAGAGTCATGGGGTATCAAGGAGAAATCTTTGCTCAGGCATGTCCGTTGTTTGTTCCACTTGTGGAAGAAGGTCTGTTCCATGATCCCGCAACAGATTTAATTATCGATCGCTATCTGCGACCAATGAAGGACGCCGGTATTGATACCTTAGTCTTGGGTTGCACTCATTACCCGCTGCTGTATCAAGCATTGAAAAACTATTTCGGTCCAAATGTTACGCTCGTGAGTTCAGAACGTGAGCTCACGAGGCAATTGATCGAGGCTGAATGCGTGCAGACCGAACCGGGCACGCCTGGGCATATTATTTTGTACACCACGGATCGAGTTGAGTTTGTAACTGATGTGGCAAAGATGATTTTGCTTGGAATAACTCAAACAATTGAGTTCCGTAATTTGGATGGCCTGGCTGTGTACGAAGGGTCTATTTAAATACTTTTGTATCTAAAATCGCATTAAATAAAGAAAAAGGGATGCCGAAGCATCCCTTTTTCTTTATCAGAATTCGTAAATTCTAAAATTAGAAATCTAAACGTAAGTTAGCATAGTATGAGTTAACTTTACGGTCGATTTCAGAAATTGCACCGAATGCAAGAGCAGAGTATTTATACTCTTGTTGACGGTAACCAACACGTAGACCCAATTCAGGAGAGAACTTGTGTAGCAAGTACACATTAGATGCTGTTCCTGGAGTGGCTTGGAAGTTTGTTAAATCTTCTGCGCCAAGATCAAAGATGAAGTTACCTTTGCCACCGTTTAAGTATTCGTAACCAATGTAATCATTGCTTGCGTACTTGTAACGAAGAGAAGCAAGAGTCGTTGAGCTGCTGATCGTTTCGTTTTCTTGAGTCGCGCCGTAACCGTATACTGTGCCGCCAAGAGCTGCTGCAGTTACTGATCCAGAGTTTTTCATTTGAGAAGAAAGGAACGATAGGCCTAAATCAACGTTAGATTGAGCGATGTTCGCCATATCTAATGTTAAAGAGTGCACGCCGTATTCAGATACAGTGCGACCCGTTCCGCCCACGCTTGAACCGTTGAAGCCTAGTGAGTTCACAGTTAAACCTTGGTAGATTGCCGTGAAGTTACCAAAAATTCCCATTTCTTTAGAGTTATACTCTAGCATCCAAGAAGCGATAGCTTGAGATGAAGGAAGTTTGTCACCCGCTTTTCCGTCATTACCAGTAGTGATTTGACCTTGGTAAAGTGGTGCGTTGTTAGCCCATGATAAACTTTGTAGCGGAGTGTACACCATACGTGCTGTTAAGCCGCTGCCAGTAGTTAGATCGTGGTTGTAAGTTAACGCTAAACCATCAAGTGTCGTGTTGTACACAAGAGCCGGGTAAGTACCCATTCTTGATTTACCGTTAGCTAAATGATTTGGAGGTCCGTCCATAGTAGATAAGCGACCTGCACTGAAAATAAGTGAATCACTCATTTTGATGTCTGCGTACGCTCTTTCTAAGTAGACTTGAGAACCAGAGTAACCACGAGCCACACCGATATCAGTTGTTCTGAAGTTTAATCCAGTCACTGTTCCTTGGTTCGTGATGTTGTTGTAGAATTTAGAAGCTGTGTAACGAGAGTAGAATTTGATTGTCGGGCTTACGTCTGCATCTACATTTAAAGACACAAGTAAGCGCATGTAAGCTGTGGTGGGGCGGCTATTTTTGTAGTAAACCTTTGAGTATCCAGACGTCACCAAAGAACGCTAAAATAACTCCAAGTAAAATATAAATTCCCAGAATAGCAATCGAGGCGATGACGGAAAACATAAATGTTGAAATTAACAATATCATTCCAATCGTCATTATCAAACTTCCTTCCGAGAGCGCGTCAACCGAGTGGCTTAATCCACCCTTTCGTGAACTGAATATGAATTGAATGGCGTTGTCTCCGGCGAGCCCTTCGAGCAGCGATGCACAGATGCAGGATACGAAGGTGAGTGGGATACGGAATACGATAAATAGTGTGAGTAAAATCAGTGGCCCCCATAACGAGGATGCGATTAATGCCGACATTTCAGACCAAGTCGTTCCTTGTTTAATAGAAAGCAGAAGCAAGACGACTAAAAAAACACTAAGACCTAAGCTTGAAAACAAAGTGTTTAGAATTTTAATGCTGAACTCATTGTAGGAAATTAGACTGCCAACCAAAGTGCATTTTTGGTTCTGACAAATATCTTTGAATTGGTTAATTAGAAGTTTAATATTGTCCATTTCCATTGTGTTTAGGAACAGTTGGGCACGATGGACGTTTCGTGAGGATTTCAGGCGTTTGCCCGCGAGTGATTCATCAATCATGCTTTGAACGGTTCGCCGGTCATTAGGCTCAAGGTTGGCCATGATGTATTCATTGGCGGTGTAAGAATCTTCGATAATGGTTACAAAAGGGTTCTTTCGCGCCTGCTCAATGATCCGACGATTTTCGGAGTCCGTGTTGTTAGTGTTGAATACAATACTAACTTCAGTTATCCAGCCCCGCGTTTTTTTGAAATGCTCCATCGTTTGAATGACGACATGGTTTTTGAAAAAAAAGGAATCTGGCGCATCCTTAATAGTAAGTTTGTCTATAAAAATAAACGGGACAACAATGGGTAGGCATAATAGAATGGCTAACCATCGCGGAATGATATTTTTCTGAGTGAACTTTAGACTAAATCGAGGAGGGGTGAAGTTAATGCGGGCTAACCAGGGCCAATGTTTTAAGGCGGCAGGTAATACAAGAAAAACTAACGCCCATTCTAACATTGCAGCAAACGCACTGATTAGGCCAAATCGACGAATGGTGCTTAGGTCAGACGTAACTAATGAGGCAAATCCAATGGCTGTCGTCAGGGATGTGAAAAACGAGGGTAGCATAAATTTTCGAAGCGACGAGCGCATGGACCACTTGAAACGCAACATTCCAAAGACGACAAATGTAAAATCCTCTAAGCAGCCCACGAGCATCATCAGTCCGGTTGAGTTGGTCAAGACATCAACGGGAATATCCAAATACCCCATTAAGCCAAACGTTATGCCCATGCTAATGAAAATGGTGGCATTAAAAACCAAGCCACCTTTCCAGGTGCCTAGGAATATTTTAAAGATGAGCATGCTGATCAGAAACATCATCATGTTTAAAAATTGCGTTTGCTCGAATGCTTTCCTTAGGTAGCTTTGGTAGGTCGTAATTCCGCCCCAATATACACTCAGCTTTTCTTTTTCATCGGAGTTTTTAAAGATTTCGCTTTCGAAGCTTTTTTGCAGAGAAGGCACAACGTTAACGTCAACGGTTCCAAATTTTTTATCTTCAGGGTCGAAAATTACAAAATTAACGCTCAACGAATACTGCATTCGCGAAGATAATATCCCGTGCCATGGAGACGTGTGGATTTTCTTAAATGCGTCCGATATTTTCTGACTTTCAGGATCGTTTGTGAGGCAGTCGAGGTCTAGAAAACTTTTCATCGTAAACTGACTTCCGTTAACGATCGCTTGGCGAATTCCAAAGGTAGATTGGATATACATAAGTTCAGGGTTGGCTTGGGCAGTTTTAAGTATCCATCCCTGGAAATCACAGAGAAACGTCTTTGTGAACGGTTCTTTAGACTCGACGGAAAGTAAAACGGTATTTTTATCTTTAAATTCGGCGTTTAGGTTCTTGAGATCTGTATAGGTCTGAAAGTCGGGATCAATTAGGTCGTCAATACTGAGTAAGAATTGTAAACGGTTAAGGCCTACAGAGGCAGCGATAAAGACAAGCAGCGTAAAAATTAATGTTGTTTTGGAGTGTCGCCAAGACCAGCGATGTAGACCTAGTAATAGGCGACGTGAAGTGTTTAGCATGAATACCTAAACACTACCAGACTCGCTGAACCTATTACAAGTTGGTTTCTTCTTTGTTAGTCGCTCGGTTAGCTTTGTGTTGGTCAGTCCAGTTTGTTTGTTTTTTTATTTGAATTCATTCTGCGACCGAATAGCATTTAAGAGTGATATTTCCCTTTTAAATGGAGGCTCCATGAAGCGTTATTCGAGTTATTTTTTAGTTGCTGCGATGGTGTGTGCAGCGACTTCTTTTTCAAAAGCAAATAAGACGGCTAAGGCCCTGCCTAAAGTAGCTTTGGAAGATGTGGTGAACCCCGTTCTGCCGTTTAACGATGATGAGTATTACCAAAAACTTCTTGGTGACATCAAAAAGAGCCCGCGTTCGTCAGCAGCCGCTACTACGGACGTTCCCGCTATTGAAAAAACATTCAGTGCCGACTTCTTAGAGATGCGTCGTGAGTTAATAGGCTCTGGCACTGCGGGTGATTCAAAACGTTCGGGTGTGCGTTCGGTAGAGGAGCTCGATGCGATTATCACCAAGTATTCAAATCCAGATGTCTACAAAGGGTTATCGCCTCAGGCTAAATTTTTGGCCTTACAATTACGAACATTAAAATCTATGAAAGGTTTTATTTTTAGAGCTAAGTTATACATAGCGGGAATTTCCGCAACGAGAACGATGATTGTTACCGCGTTACGTGCGCAAATGGCAGGAATTCAGACTTTCTTCCCTTTGAATGAAAGTGGCTCTGTTAATCATTGGGAAATTGTTTTTAAATATATTACAGAAAATTCGCCTGGCATCGGTAGCGAAATTTTAACGGACGATGATTTGTACGCGTTCTTTCGTCAGTTGACGAATGACTATGCGCTTATTGTAAATGATTTTGGGGATTTGGTTAGAAGTGGTCAGTCGATTTGGTGGGACAACAAACTTTACATGTCGTTTGCTTCGTTCGCATCGGAAAAAGATAGATATATCCTCCTAGGAAAACCGGAATTGTATGCACTGTATTCGGCAAGCTCAGCTAACGCCAGCGTTCTATATAGTACAACAGCGTATTCATTTACAGGATTGCGAGACGCCGTTAAAAAAATTGGTCAACTATTTGGAATCGATAATATAGTTGAAGCCGCTATAGCCAGTGTAGATGGAAAAGGGGCGCAGGGGATGTCGTCTCATACGCGTATCAAAGTGCTGCGCCAGTACCCAAAACTATTTGTGCGCGTGTCAGATGGTGAAAAGCGTATGCAATCAGCCTATGCGTATTTAGTTTCGGCAGCCCGTTCCGCACGGTTGTCGTTTGAAGCGACAAAAAAACTCAAAGAGGGTGATGAAAATCTATTTGACGTGCGCGTGGCCAATGCATTTAACCGTATTGCTGGGACTTCATTTGCAAATATTGATCAGCTGATTGATGAAAAAGAGTCGGTCGGTAGTGCGATCGTAAACGGGGAGCGTGTAAAAGTGTCTTTGAAGAATTTTTACTATAATTCGCCAGCGGCTTTGAGTGAGCTGTACCCAACTGACTGGGACCTGAGTTCTGAAGGTAAGAAAGTGAGTGTTGCAGGCTACTCCGCAAAAGGACAGCGGCTGCGTAATTATAAATACGGAATGGCTGTGGAATGGAACTTGGCCCCGTACAAGAATATTTTTCCTGATTTAAATGGAGATTCTAATGGGCGAACGAAAGATCTTCCAAAATATGTGCGTGTTTTATCGCAAACATGGGGCTCTTCCGTTTTTGCAATCCCTTTAAGCGCCGCTATTTTTTAATTTATCGTTCGGCTGGGAAATTAAGTTTCCAGACTTGAGCAATTTGATCCGCATTCCAACCGCGGCTGATTAAACGATCGGCCGCTGCTTTTACAGAACCTACACGAGCGTTCAATAAATCATCCCACAATTTTTTTGCTGCCGTCTGTGATAATTCACCGTCTTGATTGATATCGATCAAGTCCCAGAAGAACGAAGTTACGCGCCATTCATTGGTGGGTTTGCCGCATACGTCGCTAGGAACATTTTCAAAGCGAATCGGGGCGCGGCGTGGAACCAAGTATTCAAATTTGGCGTCTTTGTCGCGGAGGTCGATATGAACCCACGCCGCAAAGAAAGACGCCCAACCTTCAGATAAAGCTAATGCGTTGGAGTAACATTCATCGATTTTATGAGAGCCTCCACCAAACTGTCCGACAACCGCTTGATCGTAAATCGCGTGGCCCATTTCATGCGCAACAACATCCCATTGGTGTCCCAGCGTCAAGTTGACTTGATCGTTGATATAGTAGTCACCATCCGACGGAAAAATAAAATTAATTGGACGTGACCAAAATTTAAAGTCGCTCACTTGAGCTAGCGTGTAGAGTGCTCGCTGAATCGTCTGGTGAATCGCGACCACTTGGCCTGCTGGTGAGTCTTCTTTGAAAACTACTACTGTTTTAGCTTTGCAGGGTACTTGAAGTTTTAAGGTGTAGTATTTATTGCGAGTTGAAATTCCAAAACGACCTTCTTTGAACTGCAAATTTAGATCAAGCGTCGGCTGATTGCACGAGGCCGTTTCAATAGTGCCGTTAGCATCAGTGATAAGTTCTGCGCGGCGGGCACCTGAAGAGGTGTTTAAGGTTGTTGAAAAACGTAAGCCACTTGCCGCTGTGTATTGGTTTTTAACTATTCGGACCACTTGCACGGCCGCTCCGGGATGGGCTCCAACGCTTTGAATGGCATCGGGAGTAAGACTCTCGTTAACTATTGGAATGCGCATTGGGCCGCGTGAAATAGCGCGGTCATCCGAGGAGCGAACGGGTGCTATTGGTGGAAAGGTCGACGGGTAATTTTGCGCCAAAGATGTAAACGACACGAATAGGGTCGAAAGAACTAATGATGTTTTCATGACAGTAACTATGATTTGGGGTTTAAGACTCTGTCAATACTAACATCACATCTGCCCCGTAGCGTTCTAATTTTTCGCTGCCGATGCCGTGGATGTTTTGAAGATCGTCAAATTTAGCGGGGTTCTGTATAGCCAGATCACGCAGTGTTCGATCGCTAAAAATAATAAACGCGGGAACGTCTAGTTCTGTTGATTTTTGCTTGCGCCACGCTTTAAGCGCCTGGAAGCGCGTTTCTTGTTCCTCGTTTAATAATACCGCGTCGGCATTTGAACGTTTTTTAGCAGCAGGTTTTGATGGTTTAGTCAGTTTTTCGCTCATGCGGGATAAAACCGATTCTTTTGGCAATACAATTTTGCGATTAGAATCAGGAGCGCAGTTATCGCAATGTCCACACATCTGAATTCGTTGAGCATCTTGATAGTACGTCAAAATTTCGCCGTGACGACATTCTGAACTTTCCGAATAGTTTACCAGCGCATCTAGATTTCGCCAGCGAGCGCTTTTAATTTCTGGTGGGGCGTCTGAGCTTTGTATGAAGTAAGACTGTAGCCCCTTGTCTTTTGCTGCGTACAACATCATACATGTTGAATCTTTGCCGTCGCGTCCAGCGCGTCCCATTTCTTGATAGAGAGCATCGATGGTCGCCGGCATGTGATAGTGAACTACCAGTCTAACATCGGCCTGATCGATACCCATTCCAAACGCATTTGTGGCTACTAAGATACGTAAATTGCCAGTCATATATTTTTCTTGAACGTCGGTGCGTTTGTTTGGGGTTAATCCGGCATGGTAAAAGCCAACACCAGAAAACACACTTGAAAGGTTTTGATGAACCTCTTCTGTTTTTTTTCGAGTGCCGCAGTATACGATCACGCGACCTTCGGGGTGTTGTTGAATACCTTGCACTAAAAGACGATCTTTGTGTTCTTCACCATCACACATTTCCACCTGAAAGTAGAGGTTAGGGCGATAGAAACCGTGTACGCGTTTTTCTGGATTTTTTAGATTAATTTGCCGGGCGATATCGTGCAATACAGTGGGTGTGGCGGATGCTGTCAGCGCCAGCGTGGGTACATCGGGGCGCAGTCGTTTTAAAATGTTGAGTTGACCGTATTCTTCACGAAAGTCATGGCCCCACTGGGATACGCAATGAGCTTCGTCAATTGCAAACAGTGCGATATTTTTAGAACGTATCCATTGCTGGAATCCTTCTTTCTGAACGCGCTCGGGAGACAAATATAGAATGTAAGGTCCCCCTTTTTGAATATCGGCGAATATTGTTCGCTTTTCATCTTCTGTTTGCCCGGAATAGATGGCGCCTGCGGGAATTCCATTACTTTGAAGAGATCGAACTTGATCTTTCATTAAGGCTATTAACGGTGATACGACAATAACCAATTCTTTCTTAAAAACGGCCGGAAACTGGAAACACAGTGATTTTCCGCCGCCAGTCGGCAACACGGCTAGTACGTCTTTCTTGTTTATAATGGACCAGATGATTTCTTTTTGGCCGGGACGAAACGCAGCCAAGCTAAAATTATTCTTAAGTACTGAGTCCAATTCCATTTGCATGGGAAAAACTATAGCAATAACTTTACCGAGCTGTATATCACTATTCTTGAGCGGCCAGATGCGGTTTATCTTTTTCTTTTCAAATCCTGAATTATTTGATCTAGCTTTGCTAAAAATTGAGAGCGGTCTTTTTTCTGCATGGGGGAAGGGCCACCGCGATTTTCACCCATGTGTCGCAAATTTTCCATTAGTTCTCGTTGGGCAATGGCAGATCCAATATTGTCGTCATTAAATTCATTGCCTTTATGTCCTAAAACTCGAGCGTGTTTTTTTAGGCAACGATCCGCTAATAGGATATCAGCGGTGATCACTATAGATCGTGCATCAATATGGTCAACAATCCAGTCGTCGGCTGCGTCGAAGCTTCCTTTTACAACCTTCATTTCAAAGAGTGAGTTTAAGGGTATGTTGATAAATTGATTAGCGACCAAAATTACTTTAATCTGAGTGCGTTGGGCGACTTTATTGATTTCATCTTTCACTGGGCACGCATCAGCATCGACGAAGACAGTGATTGGATTCATAATTGACCTCGTGCTTTGAGTGTTCGATTAAGTTTTTCTTGATAAAGAGAGTTCAGTTTCTGTCCAATTTCGTGACCTTCGATCACGCCAAAGGCCATAGCAATGGCTTGTAGTGTAGACATGCCTTCTTCAAAGTGTTCAACTCGTAAATGGTGTTCGCCGGTATTTGGCGTGCTGATTTTTACGCGTTCAACGTTGTTTAGTTCTGGGTGACGAGTGGAAACTTTGCTGGCCTGTCTCCAGTTGCCATCGGGTACGATAAGCTGAATAGGTAGAGGCTGTTCACTAATAAAACTCGAGGTAAGTTCGCGTGCGTCGTCTGAAGGGAAGAATAGAAGAGTACGATAATTAGGGGTCAGTAGATCGGTTAGATCCAGGGGGCCTCGGCCTTTTTCGCCGCGAATGCGCATCTCGCTGTTCTTAAGACTCTTTATCGCTAACCGACCGGTGTTAGTTGTACGTTTGAGTTCGCGATGATGAATGACTAAAACAAGTTTAGTTTTTAAATCCAAAGATGGAATCAATGAGCACAAACAAAGATCTTTACGAAGACCGCATTCTAAACAGGGATCTTTTGTTTTACGTTTACGATCTAATATCATGGTTTGGTAGTCGCGATTTTCTTTTTTAGGTTTGCAATAGTTTCAGCATGACTGCGGACTTTTAAATTAACCCCTTTTTCGTCATAGCTTTCAGAAAGTACTTTCATTTTGCCGCGAATTTCCCCAATAATCCCTTTTGCTGTATAGGGAACAAAGATGTCGTCATCGTGCATATCGGTTTCAAAATAGCTCATGATTCTATCGCGTAAGTGGTTTAGATCATCCTTATCGCGCGTAGAAATCATAATGGCATCGGGATATTCTGTCCTCAATTCTTGTGTCTTTTCTGGCGTTAGTCGATCGCGTTTGTTTAAGACCAGTAAACTCGGGGTTTCGTTGGCGCCGACTTCGGCGAGGACTTTTTTAGTGACTTCGAGTTGCGAACGAAAGGATGGGTCAGATGAGTCAACGACGAAAAGCAACAAGGACGCATTCAATGCTTCATCGAGTGTGGATTTGAACGAAGCCACCAGATCATGTGGAAGTTTTTTGATAAACCCAACAGTGTCAGAAAGTAAAACTTTTGGACGTGTTTCAGGGTGAAGGGGGCGAATCGTTGTGTCTAAGGTGGCAAATAATTTATCGGCGACTAAAACTTCGCTTCCGGTCATAGCGCGCATCAAAGACGACTTGCCAGCGTTTGTGTAGCCAACTAAAGCGACAGAAATTTCTTGTTGTCGACGGGATCTGCGGACTTCGTGTTCATTGCCAATTGAAGCTAATTCTATTTTAAGTTCTTTGATGCGATCACGGATTTTACGTTTATCCAATTCAAGGGCGCTCTCCCCAGCACCTTTGCCGCCAACTCCACCACCACCGCGATCTTCGCCACCACCTGTTTCGCGAAGACGGGGAGCCACGTATGTCAACCGAGCGATTTCAACCTGTAGTCGCGCGGCGCGTGTGCGTGCGTGTCGGCTAAAAATTTCGATAATCACGCCCGTTCGGTCCAGAACGGTGACACCAGTTGCGCTTTCTAAGTTTCTAATTTGCGAAGGAGACAAATCCGTATCGACGATAACAATGTCGGCCGCACCGATTTTATCCGCCGGAATTGAAGAGTAGGGTAGATTGTCGTTTTCAAAATCTTCGTCCGTTTCAAGATCAAGGCGACGTTCTTGATCGACATTCGACAAACTAGTGTCGCTGGGATTTTGTTCTTTTTCTTGTTTCCATTTTTCTGCAGCCTTACTTAGTTTACGATCTACAACCGCCGCAATTTCGCCGCTGCCGTTAGTCCATTGTGCGAGCTCTTTTAATTTGCCGTCTCCTAGAATCGAAGCCGAACGGTCAGAACTTCGTTTCTGAGTCACCTGCCCGATAACGGTGTAACCAAGAGTCGTTACTAAGCGAGTCAGTTCATCCAATGAGGCTTGGAGTTCAATGCTAGATATTTTGGGAAGCTGGATTCCAACTAAAACTGCGTTTTTTACCGTTGCTTGCATGGTATAGTTTTACAGGTTAGGCTAGTTTTGGGCAAAGGAAAAGCTTCATAGAGCGTGTCTAAAATCTAGCCACCTGTCATCCCTTTTAAATTCTAGATAACGTCTCAAGAAGCCCAGCTCTGTTGTAACCCCTCGGTTACTGTCTCAAAACTTGCATTTATCAATTATATGACAAAACGAATTTTTATATCTGCGGTGGCTCTGGTTCTGGGTTTATCTTGGTCGACGTATGCGATTGAGGTCGAACAGCAGGTCGTTGAGTTTATTAAAATGGCTCAGCAGTCTGAAGGTTTTCGGATGTACGGAGTCGATCAACTGAATCTAAAGATCGCATTGGCTTCCGTTGCCGAAAAACAGACTGTAGATGTAGAACACATCAAGCAATTGCACAGCTCGATTCAAGGTAAAATTAATGTAGTTAGACAGGAATTCGGGTCCTTTCAGGAATTTGTCGATGCCGAAAAAGCGTCTTGGCCTGCATCGGGCGATTTGGCTACCGATATTCAGCGTATTCAGGAAAAAGGAATCACCGTTTTTGAACCCACTTTTAAGAATGAAATAGATACTAATATTTGGAATGAAAATAAGGCCCATCAAGCTGATTTTATGAATAAAGTTGGTTTAGCCGGCATGGGTACATTTTTACAGCTCTCGCAGCAAACGGCTGAGCAGCAAGCAGAGTTTAAGGCTCAGGTAACAAAACTCACAGGTGAATTCAGTAATTTTGACAATCGTTTGCAAAATTCATTTAAAAGTATGTTTGCGGGCGAAGGGGACGGTTTTTTGAAAGTCGCGTTCCCTATCCTGATGTCGGAATATATCGAAAATGTAAATCATAAAACAAAACTAAATATTTTGGCGGGTATGTTTGAAGGTTCTTTCCCTTTTAATCAAGAAAGTTTGGTGATGTCGCTATTTACGAATGCGGGACCGCAGCTTCAAAAAATGGTTCAAACATTAGGTCGTAATAAAGCGCTCTCACCTAAATGGCAGGCTTTATTTCAAACATTCGAATCCAATGTGCGTCCGGTGCCGTTTTGGCAGGTGGAAGCACTTTTGGCACGTGCTAAATTCCCATTTAAAATTATAGAATTCAGCTCAGAGCCCTTGGGAGTGGGAACAATTGCACAAGTGCATTTGGGAAAGATTGAGCTTCCTGATGGTTCAGTTGAAGAGCGTGTTTTTAGATTCATTAAGCCAGGCATGCAGCAAAAATCTTTAGACGAAGCGGATGTTATTGAAAAGGCCTGCATGGCCATTGATGTTCACCCAGATGTTGTCGGAAAGAACTATCCAAAGCTAACGAGTTTAGCGGACAACTCGTATAAAATGATTAAGCAAGATTTAGTTTTAAAAGAATCAGTTAAAAACCAAAAGTTAGGTCGTAAGGCCTACAAATCCTCTGACGTTGAGGTTCCAGAGGTGTGGTTGTCTCAAGATTCCGAACAGTTGTTTATGTATCAAACACGTGCTCAAGGTAGAAAGATTTCTAAATATTCGCCGCTGATACAAAGGACGGTTATCACTCGCGTAGTTGAAGTATGGCTAGAAGAAGCTATGTTTGGAACTGGATATTTTCACGCGGATTTGCATCAAGGTAATTCAATGGTTCTACTACGTGAAGGATTAAAAGGGAATGATCGATATCTAAAGTCTTTTTTGGATTTTGGAATGTTTGGACGTCTAACCAAGGAAGATCGTGTGAATCTGATGGGGCTTGGTATTGCCGTAAGAATGAATAACGCAAAAATGCTAAGTAAGATCGCTTGGAGACTATCTAATAAAGAAGAAAATAAAATCAATAGGTCGGAACTAGAACAAAAGTTGGACTCGCGGTTTGTTTCATTGGGCGGAGCCAATATGAGTGTTGAAGAAATGATTAAGTTTTTTCAAGAAGTTGGTTTGGAATTGAATGATAATGTACTTAATTATTTGCGTGGCTCGATTACTTTGGGTGATCAGTTGTCAGAGGCCGATCCTAAAAACTCGTTGCTGGCGATGTCGGTTCGTGTGGGCCTTAAACATCCAATTCAGTTACTAAAAGTTTTAAAACTTGAAGAGATTAATATGAAAGATCTCGCTAAGGTAGCGTGGAAACAGTTTATTTCTCCAAAATTGTCGAAAACTCTGGTAGGTTCTGCTAAGGCGAGCATGTGTTTAAGTTTCTATTCTAAAAAAGCAAATTAGAGTCTGCAGGGAATTACCGTAAGGTCCAGCGTCATTCTCATATTGATAATGGCTTTTGAGTCATACTGAGGCGAAAAAATCTCTTTAGTCTTGAAGGCTTTTCCCGAACAATTAGCTACCCAATTTTAAGGAGAGGCTAATGAGCGCAGTTCCGAATCTAGTTAATGATCTTTCTTTTCAGATTCAGCAAATTCAAACGGAAATGATGTCGCAAATACAGGCGGCAACAGCGAGCGGAGACTTTAATCAGATTCAATCACTGATGCGCGATATGGAAAAAAAGATCAACGATGTGATCGAAAATCACAAAACCGTTGAGTTTAAGCCTAACGTTGAGGAACTAAAACTTTTCGTCTACAACACGCCTCATACGGACATGAATCTTAACGATATTGTTTATGACTATGAACGTGATCTATTCACGAAAATGGAAAATAATGATCGATTTCAAGAGATTCGCGCCCACGTAAAAAAACATTATCCAGAAAAGGATATGAGAAAGGTTTTAATGCGCGATCATTTAAAACTCGATTTGAAACTATCGCCTAAATTGAAAGAGGTTGTCTTAACTTGCATTGAATCTTTAAAGATTAAAACCGAAATCGAAGTGTATATGGTTAACTCTCTTGAAGTAAATGCGTACTGTCCGCCGCCGACAGAAGATAAAATCTATGTTTGCATTACATCGGCGTTGTTAGAAAAATTAGCGGTGCCTGAATTGTGCTATGTGTTTGGTCATGAAATTGGCCATGCGCTAATGGCCCACCATTCGATTCCTTTACAGCACCTTTTAAACAATCCTCAGTTTCAAGTTAACCCGGAAGAGTTAATTGAGATCTTTGCGTGGAAGCGCGCGGCTGAAATTACCTGTGATCGATTTGGGCTAATCTGTGGTCAGCGATTCGAAAATGCGGCTCGGGGAGTATTTAAGATATATTACGGTTTAACTGAGCTTGCGGATGATTCCATTTTTGCTTATATGCAGAATTTTGGCGATTTTAACTCTTCGATTTCAATTTCGCCTGCCGATTTTTATTCAACCCATCCTTTTGGTCCTGTGCGCTTGCTAGCGCTACAGTATTTCTCGATGAGTGAAAATTTTCATAAGGCGATTGGCTCATCTAATCATGAAATGTCGGAATCTGATTTGGAAAAACGTATCGATGCTATTATGAAAATCTACGACGTAAACAACGTTACGCCAGAGGCCCAAATGGCTTTGGATAAATTTTTTATGATTAGTGCCCTAAGTATTTCTGCTTCCGATGGTGATGTTTCCGCTGACGAGATTTTAAAAATGAAGGAAATCTGCAAATCTGAAGGTCTGCTAGAAGAGGTGATGCCATTTGTTCAGGCGTCTGTCGCTGAACTGCAGGATCAGATTTATGTTGCGACAAATGCTCTATTTGAGCACTGTTCATTGCCTTTAAGAATGAAAATGATGCGTGACCTAGTTTATGTAGCCCTTGCAGATGGCGTATTAACGGATACGGAACGCGATATTTTATACTTCTGCTGTAGTGCTGCTGGTTGCGATCCGAAGTTTATTGATGATACGTTAAGTGAAATCGCTAAGTTGACATAGTCTTTTAATAAAAGCTTGTTTCTGAATAAAGTTCAGCGGTTAGAAATGCTAGGTCGCGTGCGTGGGCCTGGCCTTTAATTGGGTCAGCTTGTATGTCTTTCGCGTATTTCTGCCATCGAGACTGGTATTCTGGTTTTTTTGACTGCCTGAATTTTTCATCTAAAATTTCAAAGGTGCCCGGATCCTTAATTGATCGTAATAAATCTAAAGATAAAACATTTGTCGTTCCTTCCCAGATCACCAATGCCATCATATCACGTAATAGAGTCGGTAGTCCTGTGTCCTCGATATAGCCGGCACCGCCAAAACCCTCGATACATTCGGCAATGATAGCGTAGCTTTTTTTAGCTGTGTATAGTTTTGTAACTGGTGTAATTAAACGCAAAGTTTTCTTTTCTGATTCAGTAATGACGCCAGCTTCTTCTTTGCCTAATAAGCTTACGGCAAAAAAAGTTAAATTAAATAGACGAGTAAATTGCTCTTCTAAATCAGAGAGTAATTTTTTATGCAGAGGCTGCTCGTTAATTAGTTTACCAAACGCGAAACGAACAGCGGAATAGCTTTGCAGGTAATCTAGAGCCCGACGGGCTTGCGAGATAGAGCAGATGCTATTATAGATGCGGGTAATATTTAAAATAGTCGAAATGGTCTTTATGCCCTGGCCCTCTGGCCCAATCAACTGGCCCGGCGCGCCGTTGAGTGTAAGTTCCGCGGTAGGTAAAGCATGCGTTCCCATTTTATCTTTCAAGCGATGGATTAAAATATTATTCAATTCACCTTTTTCATTTCGAAGAGGAACGAAAAATAGGCTCAGTTCGCCAGCTGATTTCGCGCCGTCTGTTCGCGCAAGAGCCATTGCGATTTGCGACGTTGTGGCGGATGTAAACCATTTCATTCCGTATAGACTATACCAATCTCCATTTTTTTTAGCTTCGGTTTGAGAAAGGCTTACGTCCGATCCACCTGTTTTTTCGGTCATCCATTGGCCTGATGTCCAAAAAGACTTCGGATCGCGGCTGGTTAGGTGTTTAAATGCATTTTTTTGTTCAGTCGTTGTACCTAGTTTTTCAAGCACATGTGCTGCGCCATCTGTCATGGCTAAGGGGCACGAAAATAGGGCGCTTGAGGAATGATATAAATAAAGTAACGCCATTTGCGAAATACGACTTTTCTCGCCGTATTCACGTGAATACGCGCGGGACACTATGCCTTCTGTAGCGGCAATGGCTTCTAGTTTTTTCCACGCATCCGATGTTTGAATATGGTCGATGCGATTTCCCCACGGATCGTAGGAAATTAACTGGGGGCGCTGTTGGTTAGCGCGAGTGGCTAAATCTAACCATTCCGTGGTTGCGAGATGTCCCCAAAGTGCGAACTGAGTTTCAATCTTAGCAAAGTCTTTATGATCTGAAAATGTAGATTTGATTAGGACTTTAAGGAGTGGATCGTTTAAGTAGGTGTTTTCAATTTTCGGCGGGGTTTGAAAAAAGGTATCCATGAATATATCCTTCAATTCATCGATCTCATAGGCAACTACAATATTCATGCGTTACATAATCGTTTTGCTTTTTTTTGATGTCATTATGAACTCGCGGCGCTACGGTTAAGAAATGAAAAAATACCAATTGGAAGTCGAAACAACCTTAAAAAAGGTTAAGCCTGTTGATAAGCCGTCTATTTGGAAAGCGGAAAATTATGTAGGTGGCGGAAGATCCGCGCTTTCATTTTTAGATCTCAAAATCCCTGATGTGCGACGGGCCTACTTGAGTGGGTTTAGTTTCTTTAAGCCAGGGAAAAAGAAATCGTTTGATAAGAATGAACTCGAAATATTTGACTATATTTGGAAGAACTCGAAGAACCACGAAACTTTAATAGTTTGTCTTTACTATCTGAAATCTCTTCCGTTTTCTGTGCGAAAGGAAAACCGAGAACTGATTTTAAGTTGGCTTGGGCGTGTCGATAACTGGGCTTTGTCTGATGAAATAAGTGGATTGTTTTCTGAATTTTTAGAAGATGATATAAAGATGCTGTCTCGTTACAAAAAATGGAATAAATCAAAAAACTCATGGGAACGTCGCCAATCGTTAGTAGGTTTGTTGTTTTATTCGCGATTTAGAAAACGCAAACATTTAACATGGTCACAAATCAAATCCTTCTTGGATCCACTTTTAATGGATGAAGATTATTACGTGCAAAAAGGAATTGGTTGGACGATTCGTGAGGCCTATCACTGGTATCCCGAGGCTGTATTTGCCTACGTCGAAAAAAACGCATGTATCATCAATCCTGCCGCTTGGTATGCGTGCACCGAAAAAATGTCGACAAAAGAAAAAAATAAGTTAAAACAGGCACGTCGTGAACGTATTCGAAACCGAAAAAATACAAAATAAAATCCAGGGTCTAGAAGATCATATTCAAGGTGTTTTGAATGGTCAGATGTTTTCTATTCCTGAGCTAGCTGCTCGAGATGTCGAAGTGAAGGAGCCCTTGCAACATCCTCCTAAAAAAGGCTTAAGCTCAAAGGAGGGGCAAGCGCGGCTATTGCATGATTTAGCCAGTATCGAATTACAGGCGATGGAACTAGCGCTGCGTACACTCACTGAATATCACAAAGAGATCAAGGGAACTAAATATTTGGATCTGCTTGTTCAGCTGGTTCTTTCAGAACGTTCTCATCTGCAAATGTGTGTGAATGGAATTCAAGAGTTAGGTTTTCAGTGGGGAGATTGGCCTGTGCATTTGGCTCTATGGAAATCGGCGGGACCTGAAGATAGTTTAATTGACCGTGTTTTTATTGTTCACAGGTATTTAGAGGGAAGTGGGCTAGATGCGGCCGATACGCTGCTTCGGCGTTTAAGCGGTGTGAACGGCAAACATTTGGATACCATTGTAAAAACGATTTCTGATGAAGAGATGGATCATGTGCAATTTGGCTCACGCTGGTTTTTTGATTTATGTAGAGTCAGTAAACTTGATGCGGATACTATTTTCAGAGAAACACTTCAAAAAGTACGAATCAAATTGCCTAAACGTCTTGAGCCCATAAATTCTGCACTACGGACAAAAGCTCTGTTCTCAGAGGCGGAAATCGATACATTAAGAAAATATCAAAAAGAAACTTCGCTGTAGTATTGTTACCACACTGTTGTTTTTAGTGCTGTGGACTTGTCGCTACAGGCTGTCTAATTGCGAGAGAAATCAGAAATTTACCTGCGTTATTAAAAGTATCATTTTAAAATAAACTTAGTTCTTTTAAGTAAAAACCTGAAAAAACGATATAAGTGTTTTTACTTTGTAAACGCTACTTGCCTCAGCTCCGTTGACAGTAAACAGAACAAAGCGTTGTTATGAGCTTAATGAAAAGGAGAATGATATGAGAAAAAATATTTTGTTAAATATGATTCTAATTACTGGCCTTGGTGTAGGGTGTGCGAAGACAGATTCTAGCAATATTAAAACTTCAGGTTTTTATGCAGATTATACTGTTAAGACCTCAGCGACGAATCCAAGTGTTGCTACATGTTCGGCATCATTTCGTGTAGAAGCGGGTGGAACGTATATTGATTTAAGTAGCGGTGATACAGTGACGTGTAACGGACAATCGATGTCACGTTCTGAACTTTTTGGAATTGTAACCTACACGGCAACTCTTGCCGCTACCGTGGGGTCAACATATACAGTTGTGTTGACTCGATCCGGAGAAGCTCCCTATTCGGCGTCGGTGACTTTACCAGAAGCGGTAAGTCCAACGTCACCAGCCAGCGGCGCCAGTGGTACAAAGGGAAATGTGTTAAGCTTTTCTTGGGCAACAAGTAGTAGTTCAATAGACACTATGACAGTCAGTTCGTCGAGTGTAACCAGCGGCGATACTAAGTGTCCTGTAGCAGCGTATTTTCAAGATTCGGCTCCAGAAAATGGAGTCGGGTCATTTAGTGCCAGCGAAATGTCGTTGCCGGCAACCGGTAGCGCTGGTGCATGTTCAATGAATATTACGTGGCAGCGGCGTCGTGCGGGATCTATGCCTTCCGGATTAAAGGGTGACATCACGGGCGTGCAAGAAGCCACTCGCACGATCACGTTAAATTAAACGGTATAGCGATCAAGCTGGATTCCTTGTGTGCGCAACCAAGGAATCCATTCACGTTTCATTTGGTTATGGCAAAACGATAAGTCTAGGTCTTCAATGCGCGGAGTTTGTTTAGCGATATCAGCAAGCAGTCGTGCTTGAATTAAACCGGCCTCTTGTGCTTTCGCGTACGGGATTAGTGTGTATGTGATCATTCCGTAGCGAGAGCGGTATTCAGTCGGAAATTCTTTTTCCAAAATAGATTCAATTTTCTTTTGAAGCAAAAAGTTTTTATCGCCAACTTTATCGCTCATTTCCACAAAATTTTCTAACGCCATCTCGGCGATGGCGTTCGCATTCTTGATCCGTGTTTGTGAATACAAAGTTAGGGCTTTCTTAAAATTCCATTCGCTAGCTTCTAAAATTTCTAGCAAATTCGTAACGTCCTCAAATCCACAATTCATGCCCTGACCAAAGAATGGAACAATGGCGTGGGCGGCATCACCCATTAAGGCGATCGAGTCCTCAAGGTGCCATTGAGAAAAACGTACAGTTCCCAGGCTGCCTTGAGGGTTTTCCAAAAACTGAGATTCTAGATTTGGTACAAGTGGCATCACATCTTGAAACTCTGTTTTGAAAAGCGCATGTACGCGTTCTTTCGTTTTTATACTGTCAAAGCTCCATGGATGATTCGTGCGCGGTAGATACAGCGTCAGTGTAAAGCTGTTGTCTGTGTTAGCGAGCGCCATCAACATATGTGTTCCACGCGGCCAGATGTGTAGGTTGTTTTTTTCTAAAACAGGTTGACCGTTAGCGTCCGGTGGTAAGTAGAGTTCTTTGTAGTCAGAGGAAATAAAGCTTACGTTTTCTTGGTAGGTGTTTGGGTTTAGGACATGAAGTTTTTTGCGGATGATCGAGCCAGCACCATCGGTCGCAAAGGCGTGTTCATATTTCGTTTGAATTCCGTTAGCGAACGTTAGGGTCTTCGAGTGTATGTCTGTATCGCTTAACTCATGTTCGAAATGGAAAACAACGCCTACATCTGCGCATTTCTGAATGAGTGTTTTATTTAAGTCTCCGCGCGAAACGGCGTAGTTGCATTCGGAATTATTGCGTCCATAGGCTTGGTATTGAGTGGCTCCATCAAGCGCATGCATTAATCGTCCATATACGGGAACGGTTGTCGGCAGTATCGAATTGATCAATCCTGCTTTCTTTAAACCGTCTAAACCTCGAGACGTAACAATTAAATTAATACTGCGTCCACGATCGGCGGCGGCTTTTCTGGGGTCCGCACGTTTTTCGAAAACGTGGACCGTGAAGCCTTTTTGTTTTAGCAAATAAGCCCAAAGAGATCCGACTAGTCCTGCGCCAACGATATGGATGCTTTTATTTGTCATTTTACTTTCCGATGAAAAATGATTTCATGATTTGTACAAGTTGGTAAACATCAGTGAACGAGTTATACATGGCTGTTGGTGTTGCGCGAATGATGTTGGGTTCACGGAAATCAACAATAGCATGATGATTCATTAAGTGATTTTTAAATTCTTGGTGACGAGACGCCACCTTTAAGCACAGCATGGAGCCACGAGCCGCCGGTGTGACCACGGTCACGTTAGAACCTAGGTTTTCTTTAATCATCATCTCAAAATATGACGTCAGCTCATCACCGCGTTTGCGGGCATTTTTAATTCCCATTTCGTCGAATAGTTCTAACGAAGCTTTTAATGCCGCCAACTGGAAAATCGGTGGATTGCTAAGTTGCCATGCCTCGACCGAATCAATCGGGTTAAAATTTGGACCCATTTTAAAGCGCTCTGTTTTGTTGTGTCCCCACCAGCCTTCAAAGCGCGGCATAGATCTAAAATCTTTTGGGTTTTTGGCGGCGGCGTGATGTTTTTCGTGAACAAAGCAGCCCGCAATGCCACCGGCACCCGAGTTCAAATATTTATAACTGCACCAAACAGCGAAATCTATGTCATCATCATGTAGATTCATAGATAAATTGCCAGCGCCATGAGCTAAGTTAAATCCAACTTTTGCACCTACCGAATGCGCGGCCTCTGCAATTTTAGCCATATTAAATTTCTGACCAGATAAATAGTTACATTGACCGATTAGAACTAGTTCTAACGAGTCACCAAGGCGTTTGATTTCTGAAATGATAAAATCATCATCGATAGAGTCGGCACCCGGTGCATGTTTAAGTTCAACAACTGTGTCTTCAGGGGGCAGCCCATGAAAACGGGCTTGTGAGTCAACTGCGTATTTATCTGAGGGGAACGTATTTGACTCGATTAGGATTTTATTACGTTTTCCTTTTGGATTGTAAAAGCTCGTCATCATCAAATGTAAATTCACGGTAAGTGAATTCATAGCTACAACTTCCGATTCTTTTGCGCCAACGAGACGTGCAAACGACGCTGTAACGACTTCGTGGTAGCTGACCCAAGGGATTTTTGATTTAAAGTGAGCCTCTACGCCGAATTCACCCCAGGCGTCCAATTCTGATTGGATTGCGGCTTTTGTTCGCTTGGGCATTAACCCGAGCGAATGCCCTGCAAAATACAGAACGTCTTGACCATCTTCTTTTGGGAATACGAATTCTTGACGAAACTTGCTGAGCGGATCGCTGACGTCTCTATTTTTGGCCCATTCTATTGAATTTGAATTCGACATAATTAATTTCCTTTAGTGTGTACAAGAACGTTTGGTAGGTTAGTGTTGGGGCCAGTGACTTTGAGTTCAATTTTTTGATTTGGTTTTAGTTCGACTGCGGCCGTCGCGGCACCTGCTAAAACGATGCTGCCGGCAGGAAGCTCATGGCCATTTTCACTTAGTAATTCGCAAAGTTGAACGAGCGACTGAATGGGGTCGCCAGAAATTTCTTTGGCATCGCCCGCTTGAGCGAGCGTATCGTTAACAAACATTTCCAATCGTGCATTTTCCAATTGTTTGGGTGATGTAAACGGTACCCAGTTGCCTAAAATAAAATGTGATGACGACGAGTTGTCTGCAATGACATCTTCCATTGAGAAATACTTAAACTGTGTATAGCGTGAATCTAGAATCTCCATTGTGGCACAGATGTCTGAGATGCTGTCTACGGCCTGCTGGTAGGTTACTTTACCCTTGAGAGTTGTTCGGACGCGAAATGCGACTTCGGGCTCGATTTTCGAGTGGATCAGTGGCGTGATGTCAAAGATCGATGAATTTACAATTTGCATTTTGTTTGTGAGCTCGCCGTAAAGAGGTGAGTCAAGGTTCATTTGTTTGCGTTTGCCCTCAGATGTTAAACCCATTTTGTAGCCAACTCTAGTTTCATGCTGATTTAGTCTGTGCTGAATGCCCAATTCTTGGATCTGATAGGCTTCCGTTCTAGACATAGTGATGTTGTTTTGACTCCATTGTTCTAGAGATTTTTTAAAGAGCCGGGCTTCTGTCAATTGACGGGCAATTTGGGACTTTTGTTGCGTTTCCATAATACAGTTTCCTAATTTAAATCGATGCCTCTATTTAAAAGTTTTTAGGGTTAATTTACAAGTGACTTTTTTATCGTTGTTTTGGCTTTTGCGGTTGACTGTTATTTTTGGATTCTCTTAAATGGTTAGGAATGAAATTAGATACCCAAAAGATCTATGATATCACGCCAACTGTGTCGCCTAAATTGGCTGTTTTTCCAGGGGACACGCCCTATGAGAACTCCTATCTGATGTCGTTTCAAGAGGGGCATCATTTAAGTCTTTCTAAAATTCAGTCGACCGTTCATTTGGGCGCTCACGCCGATGCCCCCAGTCATTATCATGCTAACGGTGTTTCCATTGAGGCTCGGGATTTGAATCTATATCTAGGAAAAGTTCAGGTGATTTCCGTCGCTGAACGGCGTGGTCATCGAATTGCGGTGAGTGATTTAAATACGTCAATTCAGGCGCCTCGCGTCCTGTTTAAAACAGGCTCGTTCCCGGATCCTAATCGTTGGAACACTGATTTTATGGCGCTATCGATAGAACTTATTCGTCATCTGGCTCAGCTTGGAGTCAAGCTGGTCGGTATTGATACGCCTTCGGTTGACTTGGCGGATGATAAAGTTTTGGAAGTTCACAATGAAATTTATAAAGCCGATCTAGCTATTTTAGAAGGTGTGGTATTGGATGGCGTTTCCGATGGCATTTATGATTTAGTAGCTCTGCCTTTAAAGCTTCAGGGTGCTGAAGCGTCGCCACTCCGGGCTGTTTTAATTGAGCGAGACTAAAAGAGAAGAGTATGGAAAAAATTTTAAATTACATCAATGGTGAATGGCTGCCTCCGAATAGTGGTAAATTTCTAGGCAATAGAAATCCTGCAAATGGGCTTGTTTATTCGGAAGTGCCAGACTCGGATGCACACGATGCCGAGCGCGCCATTGCGGCAGCAACAGCTGCATTTGCATCGTGGTCAAAAACATCAGTTCGTGAACGTAGCGAATTACTTCGTAAGCTAGCTGAGTTGATTAAAGAAAATGCGGATAGTCTTTCACGTGATGAAAGTATCGATAATGGTAAACCGCATAAACTGGCAGCTGAGGTCGACATTCCTCGCAGTGAACTGAACTTTCGTTTCTTTGCTGATCTTGCTATTAGTTTGCATGGCGAGGCCTATCGTTCAGATTCAAACACGATGAGTTTTACAGAGCATGCGCCTCTTGGTCCAGTTGTGTGTATTTCGCCTTGGAATTTGCCGTTGTATCTGCTGACTTGGAAAATAGCTCCGGCATTGGCTGCGGGATGTACGGTGGTGGCAAAGCCTTCGGAAATAACTCCGATGACAGCATACCGATTAAGTCGATTAGTCGCACAAGCCGGCTTTCCAAAAGGTGTTTTAAATTTTGTTCATGGACGAGGGGCTCTGTTGGGCGAAAAACTATCTACGGATCCTAGGATTAAAGCCATTTCATTCACTGGCAGTACGCAGACGGGCAGAACGATTGCCTCGCTCGCAGCACCTCTATTTAAAAAGTTGGCTCTTGAGATGGGTGGTAAAAATCCCGTCGTAGTATTTAAAGACGCCGAGTATGATAAAATGCTTACGACTGTTGTTCGTTCTAGCTTTTCTAATCAAGGTCAAATCTGTTTGTGTGGTTCTCGTATTTTTATCGAGCGACCAGTGTATGAAAAATTCAAGGCTGATTTTATCGCGCGGGTAAAGGTTTTAAAGGTAGGTGATCCATTCAATACTCAAAGTGATTTGGGTGCCGTCGTTAGTGAAGATCATATGGGAAAGATTCTATCTTA
>DDTZ01000187.1 GCA_002344565.1 Bdellovibrionaceae bacterium UBA2351
GATTGCGATTTCGGGAGCAGACACAGATTTCACTCCGCAACTTATCAAACCATTTTCAATTGAAGAACTACAAGAAACTATTCTACAAACTCTGATATCATTTAAAAAATCAACGGAGAAAAATTCTGAACTTACAAACGGCAATTTAATTTCAAATATTTTTAGAAAGTCATCATAAGCGGGTGTCGCTATGTTTTTGCAATTAAGCCTAATTCTCGAATTTCCTCATCCGAAAATACTCGCGATCGCGTAAGAAATAATTTTCCCTCGGCACCTTCTAAGGAAAATGTTCCTGTTTGAGCATCAATCACATCAATAATTAATTGAGTAAATTTCCAATACTCATACTGAGACTTTGTTATATAAAAAGGACATCCACCAATTTCACCAAGTAGGATGTCACCGTCACTGATACTTAGTTCCCCGGGAAGTAAACAATTCGCCGAACTACCATCGCAACACCCCCCTGACTGATGAAAAATCAGGGGGCCATGTTTTGTTTTAAGAAACTCAATTAATTCTAAAGCAACTGGGGTTGCCAGCACCTTCTCAAGCATTAAAAAAATCCAAGTTTTTTAGGACTATAACTAACTAATAAATTTTTCGTTTGCTGATAGTGGTTTAGCATCATCTTATGGGTCTCGCGTCCAATGCCTGATTCTTTGTACCCACCAAACGCTGCGTGCGCAGGATAGGCATGATAGCAGTTAGTCCACACTCGACCGGCTTTAATACCTCTTCCCATTTTGTAGGCCAAATTACCATTTCGAGTCCACACACCGGCGCCTAGTCCATACAAGGAATCATTCGCAATTTCGAGAGCCTGCTCTTCCGTTTTAAACGTTGTTACCGCAAGCACCGGACCAAAGATTTCCTCTTGGAAAATTCTCATTTTATTATGGCCCAAAAACAGTGTCGGTTGGACATAATAGCCACCTGCTAAATCACCCGGCAGTTGCGCCTGGGAGCCTCCTATTAAAACTTTCGCTCCTTCTTGACGACCTAAATCTAAGTAGGACTTTATTTTATCTAGCTGTTCTTTTGAAGCCTGAGCACCCATCATAGTCGCAACATCCAACGGGTTACCTTGATTTATTGCAGCTACCCGCTCTAGCACCCTAGCCATAAATTTATCGTAAATGGATTCATGGATTATGGCTCTCGAAGGGCATGTGCAAACCTCTCCTTGATTAAAGGCAAATAAAACCAATCCCTCTATTGCCTTATCAAAGAAATCATCATCATGGTCGGCAATATCGGCGAAAAACAAGTTCGGCGATTTTCCACCGAGTTCTAGTGTCGCCGGAATCAAACTATTCGCTGCCGCTTGAGCAATCACACGGCCTGTGCTTGTCGATCCTGTAAACGCAATTTTTGCAATTCGTTTACTGGTTGCTAAGGGCATACCCGCTTCTCTTCCGAAGCCATTTACAATGTTCAGCACGCCCGCCGGCAAAATATCTGCAATTAACTCGGCCATTATCAATATACTGATGGGCGTAGATTCCGCAGGTTTCAATACCACACAATTCCCCGCACCCAATGCTGGCGCTAGTTTCCAGGCGGCCATTAAAATAGGAAAATTCCACGGGATGATCTGGCCAACAACTCCTAAAGGCTCATGAAAATGATAGGCCACCGTATTTTCATCAAGTTCACTCAAAGAACCTTCTTGTGATCTTAAACATCCAGCAAAATAGCGAAAGTGATCGATGCTCAACGGTATATCTGCATTCAGTGTTTCACGAATAGGTTTCCCATTATCGACCGTTTCCGCGTAGGCCAAAAGCTCCAAATTCTGTTCTAACCGATCCGCAATTTTTAAAAGAATATTGGCTCGCTCGGTAACAGAAGTTTTAGACCATGACTCAAACGCCTTGTGAGCAGCGTCCAGAGCCAATTCAATATCTTCGGCCGTCGACCTCGCAGCTCTAGTATAAACCTGTCCGCTAATAGGGGTGATAACATCAAAATACTGCTGCTTTACGGGCGGAACAAATTTACCACCAATAAAGTTGTCATATTTAGACTTATAACTAATTTTGCTAGTTGAAGAACCCGGTAGTCCGTAAATCATATTACTCCTTTTTTAGCCTTCTTGGCCAACGACTATTCAAGCCTAGCTTCAGTTTAAATGGGTAAAGATTTTTTAACAATGGGTTGTGGCCAAAACAATGACGATAAATCTAAGATATCAAATCGGGACAATCGAAAACATTTCGTACTAATTTGAAACGAAAAACTAAATCTACGAAGTACTTCTAAAATTAAAATGGAAGTTCTGAGAGCAAAAAAAAAGGAACCCAAATGGGTTCCTTTCTTCTTTCGTGTTCCAAAGAACAACAAAACGGATTAACGTTTTGAGTATTGGTAACGCTTACGAGCACCTGATTTACCGTATTTCTTACGCTCAACCATTCTAGGGTCACGAGTAAGATAACCAGCTTTTTTCAACGTCGCTCTGAATTCTGGATTAAATGCTTGAAGAGCGCGAGAGATACCTAAACGGATAGCTCCAGCTTGCCCAGCTTCACCACCACCAGTTACTGTGATGTTTGCATCAAACTTTCCAGATTGAGTTAATAAATCGAATGGCTGCATAACAACCATACGTGATTGTAGACGGCTCATGTAATCATCTAATTTTTCGCCGTTTACAGTTACAGAACCTTTACCAGGCTTAAGAAAAACACGAGCTGTGCTCGTTTTTCTTCTTCCAGTTGCATAAAATAATTTTTCCATAGTTGCCATTATCTATACCCTCTTATTTCACTTGGTAAGCTGTAGGTTTTTGAGCAGCATGATCATGAGTTGCGCCAGTGTACGCTTTCATCTTCAAGATCAAGTGTCTAGACATTTTGTTAGTTGGTAACATACCACGAACTGCTTCGTGCATGATGAAAGTAGAATCTTCTTCTTTCACTTGCTGAGCTGTTTTAGTCTTCATTGAACCAAAAAAGCGAGAGTGGCGGTAGAATTTTTTAGAATCCCATTTAGAACCAGTTAGAACCATTTTGTCAGTATTAATTACGACAACAAAGTCACCAGTGTCCGCATGAGGAGTGAAAATAGGTTTATGCTTTCCACGTAGTAAGTTAGCAATGTGAGTTGCTACACGTCCTACTTTTTGGTCAGCAGCATCGATCAAGTGCCATGCGCGCTGAACATCTTCAGACTTTGCCATGAAAGTTTTAGTTTGTTTCATTTACTTGCTCCAGTATCTTTCTTTAACGCCTAATTAAGTTGCATCATTAATTAGTTGTATTCATTGAGGTTAGAATTATTTTTTACAACGGGGCTAATCCTTGACCATGAGTTTGTCTTTGTAAAGTTTGCGGCACTTATTGTCAAGCTCCAAAGGATAATAAACTTTCCA
>DDTZ01000047.1:0-326 GCA_002344565.1 Bdellovibrionaceae bacterium UBA2351
CCGTTCGTTTACGGGTTCATATAAACCGTTGTCCATTTGCTTTCGAACAAGGCCATAGTGTTCGATGTATTCAACTCCTTCTAACAAAACGATCGCAACTAAACTTTGGATCCAATGGAAAATCAAACCGTTCAAACCCCAAAAGCTAAAGACAAAAAGATTCATCAAAAATTGAATCACAAGTGACAGCCTAACCTTACTTTTTAGGAATGATTTCTGCCTTTCAAAACTAAAAGAATGTACGAACGAGCCGCCAATTGCGCGCACTAGGTAAAAATAGAGGTTTTCGTTTTTTCTGGCCGATACAGGATCCATCGGAGTCGCTA
>DDTZ01000047.1:656-12378 GCA_002344565.1 Bdellovibrionaceae bacterium UBA2351
GACGCTCTTCCGATCTCAGTGTCCATAGTTCAAAATCCATAAAGTTATAAAGCCAGCCCATTTCAGGGGACCTTCGGGTCGATGAACCAGTTCGTGAGCCGTTGTTATGCCCAAGAAGCCCATCATCAAACCACAGGTTAGGGCGATTAAAATGCCTTGTCCAAACGTGGGCGCCTTTAGGTAGAAGTAAAAACAGTAAGCCCAAACCGCATAGACCACCACAACGGTGAGTATCAGAAAATGATCAAAAAATGATGAGCTTAGCCCCTCAGCCAGGGGCTGTTTTCGACCAATGAGTGAATCCAAGATTGGATGCAAAACAAGAACTAAAAGGATCGCAAAATAATTTTGACCGAAATAAACACCAAGCAAAGACAAGAACACCAATATCAATGAAGTCACGAACGGAAATCTAAATACAGCACGCATGATTTTAGTTTCTTCGAATAATAGGGTCTCCGCAAGGACTGATTTTTCCCTATTTTTTCCGAATATTTAGTTGCCCATCGTATGTGCCTTTGCTAATCCTCGGGGGTTCTAAAAATCCTGAGGGGGAATAATGTCTGAATGGGTAAAAAAGAAATTTGGTGGTAAAGAGTACTTCGGTCATCCGGCTGGTCTCTTTGTGTTGTTCTTAGCTGAAATGTGGGAACGCATGTCTTACTATGGAATGCGCGCACTTTTAACTTTATACATGATCAAGTATTTGATGGCCGATCCAGAAAGAATGGCTCGCGTTCTGGGTTTTGATACTTTGAAGTTCATCCTTGAAACTGGTTTTGGCGAAATGGCCACACAGCAGTTTGCGTCTCAAATTTATGGATTATATACAGGCTTTGTATATTTATCACCCTACTTCGGTGGTATCCTTGCTGATAGAGTATGGGGTCGTAGAAAGAGCGTATATGTGGGCGGTGCTTTGATGGCTATCGGTCACTTCTTGATGGCATTTGAAAATCTTTTCGTTCCCGCGTTGTTTTTCTTAATTCTTGGTAACGGTGCTTTCAAACCAAATATATCTACGCAAGTGGGTTCGTTATATCCAGATGGTGATAATCGTCGCGATGGTGCGTTCACTATTTTCTATATGGGTATTAACTTGGGTGCATTTTTCTCTCCATTCCTTTGCAAAAACTTTGCGGTTTGGATTTGTGAACAAATGGGTGTAACAGATCCAGGGACTCCTTGGCATGTAGGCTTCGGCTTAGCTGGTATCGGGATGTTAATTGGACTATTGATGTACCATTTCGGTCGCACACTTCTTCCGGCAGAAAATTTGTCAGCATTGGCTCCAGAGAAAGATAGAAATGGAATCTTGTGGAAAACAGTTGGCGGTTTGTTAGGTTCGATGGCTGCGTTCATCTTGATCTTGATGATTCCGATGACGTTCAAAATTATCTTAGTTATCGCAATTATCGCGGCGGTTGTTTGGGGCATCAAACAAGTTCAAGGCGAAATGGATCGCAAAAAAGTGGCTGCGCTCGTTACGCTTTGTATGGGTACGGTATTTTTCTGGGCGATTTTCGAGCAGCAAGGTAACACTCTACAAATCTGGGCTGATGACAAAGCAGACTGGGCTCGTTTAGGGCTTCAGGCTGAAAACTACCAATCGTTGAATCCTCTATTCATCTTCATCTTTGCTCCACTATTAGATATGTGGTGGAACTATTGGGGTGCTCGCGGTCGTAAAACAAGCTCTGTTAGAAAAATGGCTACAGGTTGTTTCTTGATTGGTTTTGCATTTTTAACTATTCCGTTAGCTTCAAACTTTATCACTATCGATAAATCAATGACGAACTTGTTCTGGTTGGCGCTTGCGACTTGGATTGTTACGATGGGGGAATTGTACTTATCTCCAATTGGTCTAAGCTTTGTAACGAAGCTAGCTCCGGCTCGTTTCATGTCAATGATGATGGGTATGTGGTTAGCGTCTTCATTCTTGGGTAACTATTTAGCTGGATTGATGGGTATGTTATATTCTTCAATGTCACAAAATGCGTTCTTTATGGTATTCGCGGTTCTGGGCGGATCCGTAGGATTGTTCTTCTTGGTCGCAGATTCAAAATTGAAGAGCGTTATCGGTAAAGAGGTTTAGAAATTAGAAAAGTTCTATTTATATTGGCGCATCCTTACCTAAATCGTTCGGTCGCCAATAAAATCATATGTGGTCATGTTAAAGAGCTCACGCATGTGACCTTTCATGACCTCTACGAAACGTATCCGTATTTCAGTATCGACGTAAAAAAAGAACAAGAAGTTCTGCGCAATCATGATCTGATTGTTTTTCAACACCCTTTTTACTGGAACAATATGCCGCCTTTGCTAAAGCTTTGGCAGGATGAAGTTTTGGAAAATGGTTTTGCCTATGGCGAAAACGGTAAAGAGTTAGTGGGAAAAGAGTTTCTTTTATCTATAACTACTGGCGGATCCGCAGATACATATACGGCCGAGGGACAGAATAAATTTCCCGTGACTGATTTCATGCGAGCGTACGAGCAAATGTGTTCACTGTGCGGAATGAAATGGAACCCGCCCCACGTATTGCATTCGTCAAGGCAGAATGGGCACGAGGAAATTTATGTGCACGCAAATAAACTAAAAGATTTCATGAGTACTTTTATTGAACGAGGACACCTGTGAACGGTCACGGATCTAATGATTTTTTCAACTTGATTGTGTTCTTGGTGTCAGCAGTGATCTGCGTACCACTTTCAAAAAAATTCGGTCTTGGTTCTATCTTGGGATATTTAATTGCGGGAGTAATTATTGGTCCTCATGGAATTAAATTGATTTCTAACGTTCAAGAAACAATGCATTTGTCCGAGTTTGGTGTTGTCCTATTCATGTTTATTATTGGGTTAGAATTAAATCCTAGAAAGCTATGGTCTCTTCGGGTTCCTATATTTGGTATGGGGACGGCTCAAGTCGTATTAAACACTTTAGTATTCACCGCTATTTCCTATGCTATCGGAATGTCACTGCCCGCCTCAGTTTTAATTGGTATGGCGTTTTCGTTATCGTCAACGGCGATGGGTTTACAAATTTTGAATGAAAGAAATGCAACAACGACAGCGGCGGGTAATGCGAATTTTTCAATTTTGTTATTTCAAGATATCGCGGTTATCGCAATGTTGAGTGTTTTACCCGTTCTTGCTGACGGCAAAGCGGCGGCTTCGTCGGATATTAAAATTTTAAATTTTGTTAAAACAGTAGTAATAATCTTATCTGTCCTAGTTGCAGGACGCTTGTTGCTGCGACCACTACTTAGATTTATCGCCAGTATTCACTTGCGTGAAATTTTCACTGCGTTTTCTTTATTGTTAGTAATGTCGATGGCATTTTTAATGCAGTATTTAGATATTTCGATGGCTTTAGGCGCTTTTTTAGGTGGTGTTCTTCTGGCTGATAGTGAATACCGACATGCGCTTGAGACCGACATTGAACCATTTAAAGGATTGTTGTTAGGGTTATTTTTTATTTCCGTCGGGATGTCAGTGAATTTGAATATTATCTTTGAATCCCCACTTCTAATAGTCGGCTGCGTTTTAGGTGCCTTTGCTCTGAAAACGGTAATTCATTTTTTAATTGGATACGTATTTAAATTACCGAAATCACAGCTTACATTTTTTTCGCTAGTGATTGCTCAGGTAGGAGAGTTTGCCTTCGTAATTTTAGGAGCCGCCGCTGGATTAAATATTTTTGATACTAGGACGGGCGAAACGCTAATTACAATTGTCGCGCTAACATTACTTGCTACACCGTTGGTGGTTTTCTTTTATGACCGTATCATCGCCCGTTTTTTTGAAAAGAACCGTGAATTGGAACCCGATATTATCGAAGAACAAGAAAACCCAGTCATTATCGCAGGTTTTGGCCGGTATGGGCAAATCATTGGACGTTTACTGTATGCCAATAAAATTAGTGCTACTGTACTGGATCACGAGCCGGATCAAATTGAATTGCTTCGACGTTTCGGTTTTAAAATTTATTACGGGGATGCGACTCGATTAGATTTGCTCGAGTCCGCAGGGATTCGAAAAGCTAAAGTGCTTGTAGTTGCAATTGATAATGTGGACGACAATTTAAAACTAGTTCGATTAGCTAAAGAACATTTTCCGCATTTAAAAATATACGCGCGAGCTAGAAATATTCAGCATGTGTATGATTTAATCGATCAAGATATTGACGGGATCGAGCGTGAAACATTTGAAGCGTCTTTAAAAATGGGCGTCGATGTATTGCGCGGTTTAGGTTGGTCTGCCTATGAAAGCGTTAAACGTGCCCAAATGTTCAGACGTCACAATCTTGAAGTTATCAAAGACATGCACTCAAAGCGTAAGAACGAAAAAGAATTTATGGCCAAGGCCCGACAGGCTCGCGAAGATTTAGAAAAAATGTTTGAGGAAGAAAATCAACTCCGCACCCAACCGGGATCGGGTTGGGATACCTAGTAAGGAAAATCAGCGTCTTCAGCTTGTCCCTTAGTATAAATTGCTTTTAAGATGTCACAACGGTGCGGAGTTAACTCGCTATTACAAGCCGAGGCTTGAGCGCGTAGGTACGGATACACAACTCGTTGAGCGGTGTTAGGTCTAACTACGTTTGACGCCCACAAAACACCTAGATTTCCATGCTGCAATTTTCGTTCAGCTCCGTGGCAAGTGGCGCATGTCGACGATGTCGATGTTTGTGCCAGTTGTGCCATGATCTGTTCCGCAGTCACTGTGCCTTCAACAGGAAAAGCAAGTTCGCCTTTGAAGCTTTCATTTCCGCTGATAAACTCGCCTAACTCTAAAAGAGACTTTCCGGCGCCTGCAGTCGCGACGCTTAAAACTAAATTATTTCGAATTATAAAAATTCTTGGATTAGCATTATCGACTGCCGGTTGTGCGCTTCCCGAGCTATTTACCGCCATGACTTTTAGAGGGGCTTTTAAAGAATTCAAAAAACAACCTAAGGACAGAGGTCTAGGTAGGGCATTAATCAGAGCGACCGTCTCCTCGATTGTTTTCGGTGAACCTAACGTTTCAGTTACATCCGTACAGCTGCCACTAGAGACAGTTTCATCTTTTCCACCACTGCAATTTATACTCAAAGTTCCAGCTAGAGCGATAACAAGTGTAAAGTAAAAATATTTCTTAAGCATAGTTTTATTATAGCTTTTTTAGGAAAAGAATCGATAAAATTTGTTAATCCCAGTCAAAGGAACTATATGAAACGCTTTATATTTATCTGGTTTGTCTTATTACAAGACACTTTCTTGCAAGCTAGCCCCTGTCTAACAGATCATCAAATTTGTACGAAGAGAAGCACCTTTATTTACCAGTTGGACAGGGCTCTTAGCGATATCAATAAAGCCTGTGGTCGCGAGCCAAGTTTATATATCGATTGGAAGTCTTTTGAGCCGGTACTAGCTGGCAAAGACACATATTCTGTAGATGCGTGCGTACAACCACTTTCTTTTTTCACGGAATATTGCGGAGTTAATTTAGACCAAGCAAAAAAGTTACTTAATACAATAGAAGGTTTTGAGTGCGTGAGCACGGGGATAGATAAGCAGGCCCTAAGCTATAAAGGTGGTATTTTAAAATTTATGATGGATCCAACAAATGACTGGCGTAGTGATCGAAAAGGCCCATCTGCTAGCCAATTTGTGCAGCAAGAAATGAAAAATATTTTTAAGGTGACCGCAGCGACCAAGCAAGAGAGTGAGCAAGTTAGGCGTGACGAAGAGCTTAAAGAGAAAAAAATTTACGAGCTAGATATGGCCGAAAAGCGGAAACAAGCGGATAAAGCTAGAGCCCTTGAGCAACAAAAACAACAAGATCAAGTAAAAGCCACAGTGGCTGCTGCACACGAGAAGGCCAAGAAAAAAGCAGAAATTTTTCAGGCAGAAACAAAGCGCTTAAGCGAGTGGATGCAATCCGAGATGAAAAAAATCCAGGCTAGCAGTTTGTCTCCCGACGAAAAAAGTAAAAAAATGACGGAGATGTCTCAAAAGTATCAAACGGATTTAGAAAAAGCATCTAAAGCATATAGCGAGGGTCAATAATGAAAATTCTATCTTTAGTACTAATATCTTCATTTTTCTTCGGTTATGCCCATTCGGAAGAAAAGGGATACGAAGAATGCTTTTTAGAAGAGGCTGAACAAAAACGATGTGAAGTAAAAATCGTTGCCGGGAAAAAGGAAGGCAAAGAAACGTGTCGTGCTTTGGATAACTCGAAAGTTGTTTTGCGAGAGGCGCAGTTTTCAAACGGTAACTTGAATGGACCTTTGATTTGTCGTGATTTTATGAATCAGATTTATATGCAGGCGACGTATGCTAACGGTAAACTAACTGGCGAACGTAGAGACTATTCCAAGAGTCGTAGCTGGAAAAATATTAAAGAAGCCTGGATGGTAAAGTATTTTGAGAACGGGAAACAAATCGGCGTCGAGCTATTTGCCGATAAAAGTGGAAACGTATTAGAGATTCTTCCTAATTGTTGGGAGAACGGTGAAACAGGGTCTAATTTTGGGTATTGCTTGGGGTTAAATTACGGCGACTATGATTCAGCCGTGCGCAAACATTTACAAACTGAAATTAGTAAGCGTTTCAAAGAAATGAATCGCGAGGTTGAGACCAAATACTCGAACGGGAAAATTAAATTCAAAGCACGCTTAGTAAATGGAAGCTACGATGGCGAAGCTATTTGGAACTACGAAAGCGGGAAAATTAAAACGAAATTAGTTTACGCTAAAGGTGTTCCGCTGAAGAGTGAAGACTTTTTTGAAAGTGGAAAGCCCGAATCAGTTAAACTGTACAAAGATGGTAAACTGGAAAAGAAAGAGTCTTACTACGAAAATGGTAAGCTTTCTGAAATTTTAAAAGTGAGCTATGACAAACATATTCGTAAAGAAAGAATCGAACGTTTTGACGATAAAGGTTTTCGCCAGTCTGAATATGGATATTTATATGAGTATAACGATTATTGGGGTCAAATGGATGGCCCATATCGTAGCTACGACAGCAAAGGTGTTTTGGACTACGATGCGACCTTTAAAAAAGGGGAATTGGATGGTAAGGTAACCATCAATTCCATAGACCGCCGGGAAGACGAAGTGTGGGCCAATGGTAAGCGGAAAGAGAAAGTAATTTACGACACCAAGACCGGAAAACCGGTCGAAAAAGTCGAGTATATGAACGACGGCTCTGAAAAAAACCGTACTAAATTAAACGCTCCTAAGGCGTAAAATTGGCGATCTGTTTACTATAGTGACATTCAAAACGGCCAGTAAAATCCAATAGCAGATACTGCTAGCATGGGATCTGCAGAAAGAATCGGCATGAAAACACTTATTTCATGTCTTTCGGTTGTTGTGTTTGCCCTTCCACTCATAGCAGCGGAGGCCGATCATTATTCTAAAGCTAATCTTCCCCTACCAGATTCGGCTGAAATTATTAATACCAAAGCTAATCGTTTTCTGCGCCAGGGGTTGGATGAATTAAATCAAAAGAGTGAATGCTCGGACTCGGTAAAAAGCGAGCTCGAGTTATATGAAAAATTACGAGACTATTTCGCAAATCATAGCCGTGGCCAATTAGTAATCGATATCCTTCATGATGAGACAGTGCCTTCGCGGGTTATCCCGAAAGGTGAATCTATCTATGGTGGATGGGGCATCGGCGATGGATTTTTATTGGGGCGTCCAGGTGCAGAAAAAAGTCAACTCGGCCTGATGCCACTTATTCGCATTGGTGAGGTTAGTGTTGGTGTGGATAAACTTGAGCATATGTTTGGAATGGGACTTATTTACCACAAACGCCACAATGTTAAGGGTGACTCGCTAACGGATGTTCTAAAAAATGGAATCTTCCGCGAAAAGACTGTACTCGGTGGCAATATGCTTGCGACGGGTGTTTTTTCCTATGGTGATTTGTCGGCCAACTTCAATGGCATGCGATTTTGGAATCACATGCTTTTAAAAAAGGATGATGTTTTAGGTGCGTCTCATAATTTAGGCCCTTACGTTAAATGCGAAGCCGGGCGTTGGAAGCCAACACTAGTTGAAATTGATTTTAGAAATTACGTGGATCATTCCATGGACGAATCTGTGAACTGTCGTAAGCTAGCCACAAAGAATGGAGTTGAAAAATCCAAGAAAGCGATGGCTGATCGCGGATTTGGAATTGATACCTGCCCAAGCAATTCGGAAGTTCTTGCGTTAATGTATTCAAAATATAATGTGCCAGTTAAAGGCGATTCGCAAGGACGCACGATTTCCCATTGGATTATTAATTTAAAAGGAATGGGAAAGGTAAAATATTTTGGTGAGTTTAAAAAATAATTACGATCGAAAAAAATATGACACGACTTGCGCAAACATCTGATTTAAAAAGTATTGCAGTTTTATTTAATAAGTACCGCGAATTTTATAAACAAGAACCTAAGGTCGAAGCCGCCGAGCAGTTTTTAGCTGATCGTTTGAAAAACAAAGAGTCGGTTATTTTTGTTGTCGAGGATGACGCTGCAGTAATTATTGGTTTCGCACAACTATATCCGTCGTTCTCGTCGGTTTCGTTAAAACGTCTTTGGATTTTGAATGATTTGTTTGTGGCTAGCGAATATCGTGGTCAAGGCGTAGCCAGGAAACTTCTAGATGCGTGTGTGGCTCATGCGAAAGCGACGGGTGCGCGTGGATTAACATTAAAAACGGCCCACGATAATATTGAAGCCCAACGATTGTACGAAGCTCACGGGTGGAAGAAGGATACCCAGTATTTTTCGTACAACCTAATTTTTCCTGGTTAGTCAGCTGTGCATAGCCGATTCTGAGCTTTTTTTCCCGTGAATCGTTTCGTTAGCAAAGTATTTATAGCGGACGACCTTAAAGCACAGATCAGTTCTATGGTTAAATTCCTTAACGTAAATGGTTTCTAGTTTTATGCGTTGATCGTTCAGATGGTCAAACAACCGAGTTCCTTTGCCGGCAATGATATTAATTAGTCTGACCTTCAATGTATCAACGACACCGGCCTCCAGAGCCATTTGAGCGAGTTTTACGCCACCAACAATCACTACATTTTTTTTCTTTGCCGCTGCTCGCGCCATTTTTATTGCGTGATAGATACCATCGGTCACAAAGGTGAATTTCAGTTTACTGTTCTGTCCCTTGGTCACGTAATGCGAAGGATTTTCGGTAACGACAAAGGCAGGAACTTGGTACACGTAGTTGGTAAAGTCATGATTAAATTCGTCATAAAATTCATGATCCATGATAACGGCACCGGTGGAGGCAATCATTTCCGTTAGTGCCAGTGTGCCTTTTAAGTCGTCGACGGGATAGAGCGAATCTCCATCGCGATCTACAGCAAATCCGTCCAATGACATAGCCACATCCAGTAAAACGTCAGACATAAGGTCTCCTTTCCTAATGTGCGAGTTGAATTTTATTCGCACTATTAGCTGGCAGTAGTTCTAAGACTTCTTCGTCAGATAACTGAATGAAATCTTGATAGAACTCCCCTACACTTTGAAAATAAGTGGGCTCGTTCAAACAAATCACATCATCGATTTCCTCTCGAAGTCGCCGAGCGGTGTGTCCCGAACAAATAGGAATTGCCAAGATTATTTTCGAGGCTCCATTTTTACGGGCGTAGTCAACGGCAACACGAGCAGTGACTCCGGTTGCAAGTCCATCATCAACTAGAATTACTGTTTTGCCTATTAAGGATGTAATCGGTCGTCCTTGCCTATATATTTTCAATCTTCGCGTTATTTCATTTTTTTCGTGCTCAAGTACATTTTGAATCTGTTCGGGCGTAATTCTAGATAAACCAACCGCTTCTGGATCCATCCAAGAAATGCCGTCTTCGGTTATGGCACCGATTCCGTATTCAGGATGAAATGGATGTCCAATTTTTCTGACGATTAAAATATCAAACGGAATATTTAGACGTTTTGAAATTTCAGATGCGACGGGAACGCCCCCACGAGGTAAGGCAAGAACTACAGCATTCTGCAAATCGACCTTAGGAAGCAGATTGATTTTGGAAGCTAATAAAAAGCCAGCGTTCTGGCGATTAGTGAAGATGTGTTTCATAGTCTATCTTAACAAAAGAGCAGAATCTATGCCAAAGGGGCCATTATTTAAATATTGGCGAGGTCCCTTGATGGTAAAAATGACTCTGCAAATGTCTAAAAATTCCCGATTGATAAAAAACAAAATTATATCTCTACCGATTCTAAAAACGAGTAGAGAATGTTAAGTTCGTGGCGGGAGATGATAGAGTTAGTGAGCGCCTCGCAAGCGAGAGGAGCTTAGCGCTGCCCGACCACCATATAATGTTTCAAGAGTGTCAGCGGTTTCATTAATCACCCGCTGATTCCACAGCGCCGTGTTTTCGGCATACCCGAATGACATTGTAAAATTACTTTTTTGAGCAGGACTCAGATTTTCAAGGTTATAGCGGCTAGAAGCAAATGCCAATCGTTCAGCATATTTATCATATGGCAAACCAGGACGAAGCCTTAAGGTCATAGTTCTCACGGGCTGGGCAAAATGACAGCTCATGCATTCTGTTTGAACTGTGCCGGGAATGATTCTTGGGTTTTCGACCATATACACCCTGCCCATCATTTCCAAAATTTCGCGCTCGGGTAAGGTCTCTGCTTTTGTCACATCTTCAATTAACGGTTGAAAGTGCTTAGTCGCAAATGGCGGAAACCCACCGACGGATACGATATTTGAAAAAAGTCTATTTTTAATTTCTAAATAGGTAAACGGAATATAAGTTTCCCAGTTGCGAAAAGGCTCTTGAATTGGTTGGAATTCGGGGATAGTTGCGAACTGATTCACTGAAGGTATGTTAGGATTAATTGGCAACTCCCAACCCGCAAAACCATTCGCCCCATCGCTTTTGCGAGATGATCGGAAGGTCACTCGAAATGCCGGGTCGATGTGCCCCAGTATGATTTTCTTTAGTTCTTGATAGTAGCGACCCGAAAAGCCTTCGGCTTGGATCGTTGGATTAACTTGTAAAGGCGTACTTCCACGTTGCACGATTCGTCGCAGTCGACGGTTGAGTTCTTCGAGTCGCTTAATGAAATTGGGTAGATCCGCAATCGTATGGCTTGAATGGATCGCTGCCTGAGTATAAATGCCGCCATTCATAGGTTTTTGCCAAACCAAGTTTATATATAATTGCCGAACAAAATGATCCAGCCTAATACCGATAACTCGAAATCCATCAGTTTGATGGGCCAGAGTCCTTCGTGATCCTATATCTAACTCAAATCCATTAAATAACGTCTGTGCAGGAAACAGCAATTGACCATCACGAGTTAAATCCGAGGGGTTAATTAATAGGTTTTCTTCTCCAGGCTTTGGCAAAGGCAATAATATAGATATGTCATTCATGTCTAAATTTTGAGACCAACACAGTGATGAAAACAAAAATGAAAAACAAAGTGTGGTTACAAACTTCATGACCGCCTCCGAAACGTACTTTTAAGCTATTGAGTGACTTAAAAAATGTCATCTGCATTTTGCGCGCCGATTTTCAAATGGCTTTGGTTTGCATCTTGTGAGTCGTATCTTCCTAGCCATGACATTTTGTCTGCCAGATTGTCCCAACTCCCGAAATAGGGAGTGAAGGCGGAAACTAAAAATTAGCACTAAACTAATTTTCTAAAGCTTTTGATTTTCAAAAATTTTTTGAAAGAGTAGATGGCGGAGA
>DDTZ01000160.1:0-3359 GCA_002344565.1 Bdellovibrionaceae bacterium UBA2351
ATGCACGCTAGGGGGCCAGTTCTTAATTATTTGACGACTTTGGCGAGTGATAAAACAGTATTTAGATCCAATGGGATTTGTGAGGCCATTACTTTTTCTTTTAATTCGATTAGGGCGCTTGTGCCCGTGCGCTTGTTGTCGGCTCGGGTAAGTGCGGTCATATTTTGAAATTCGTATGCGATACGCAAAATTCGGGGTAACAGCTTGATTGTGCTAGAGAGATGATTTGGAAAACCTGATCCATCCATGTTTTCTCGGTGCTCGATGATCGTGTCAGAAACTAAGGGAGGCAGAGGAACCTTTTTGCTTTTGATCATCAGCACGGATTTTTCCGGGTAACTATAGTAGGTAGTTAATTGTTCTTGAGATAAAGTTGAAATATCTGTTTGTAGTTCATAGTTATCAACGTAGCTAAGCCCGATGTTATGTAATAGGCCGGCCAAGGCAAGCGATTCAATCTGTTCAGGAGTTAAATTTAAAATATGTCCAAACATCGCGGCAAACACCGACAGATTGATGGCTTCATTGTAGAATGTTCGCTCTTGTCCCGTGAATCGAAGAACTTTCGCAAAGGCCTCCACTGGTGTATGTGGGCGTAGTAAGTCATACTCTTGAACGATTTCGCGGCAACGATCATAAATGATTCGTCCGCCTTTGAAATCAGTTCCTTCTTGATTGAAGAATTCGGACATGATTTCAAAAATTAGTTTTTTCGTTTTCAGTGAACGCTCTGTTTCGGCGATAGGGTTTTCTTTATTGCTTAATGTCTGAGCTGTTCGTGCGTATTCAAGAAATTTCTTTTTTTCGGTCTTTTTAAAATATAAGCGCTGATCTTGAGCTTCAATTTTCTTTAGCTTTTCGGTTTCTAATGTAGCGCCCTTTTTTCTATATAGGATGGTTTTTTTGTTAAAAGGAAGGTGAACAAAAACGTCAAAGTTAATTTCCAAATCGGCACTCAAATCTTCGCTATTAATCGAGCTCAGGGCGGCCAGTGGAATTTGATTGTCTGCAAACTCGTAAGGAACGATTTCAAGCAAAAGTTCAATAATAAATTCTTTGTCGAAATTGAAATGAATTAATTGGTCAGCTCCATTTTTTCGGATGGATTCAAAATTAAGCGGGGTTGCTGTTGAGTGGAATACGATCAAAGGTATTTTGTCGAAACTCATCTTCAAAGTTTGTGTCCATTCCTGAACGGGCCCTTGCCCAAGATTGCCATCGATTAGAAATAGATAGGGGTGAATGGCATCGACTGATTCCGTGAATGCCAGAATGTCATCTGTTTTCTCGAATTTAAAGTCGGGAAAGTCGACCAGGAGCTCAGTGATGCGCGCTAAAAAAAAAGCGTCTTTGGAAATTACAAAGACGCTTTTGTGTTTAGGCTGTCCGCCATCATTCATAATTAGAGTCTACTTTTTAGTACACTGAGATTTCAATATAGAACTCAGTTTGATTCGTTAATTTAAACGGAATTACCAAAGTAGCTGATTTAGAATGCTGTAACATAATGAATTGACCTTTGATCACAGTAGGGATCGCCATTTCAAAATTATATCCTAAATCATTCAAAGTACCTTTAGCGCTTCCATAGATCATATTAGTTAATTCGCCTACAGCATCAAACACTTCATCAGTGATGTCAGTGTACTTTTCGCCCAGCATATTTTCTAAAATAAGAAGAATAGCGGGTTTTGGGAAGCTAAGGGTTAGGGTGGCTTTGTATTCGTTGGATACCATGCCCACTACGCCCGCCACTTCACCGCGAGCCGAAAACTTTTGTTCCACAAACGGTTTTCCGTAAGTCACCTTTGTGCTCGCCATAGTTTCAAGTGTTTTAGAAACGCCTTCAATAAATGAATTAATTAACGTTTTATCCAAAAGTGGATTTTGCATTTTAGGAGCCGCACTCATTGTAATCCTCTTTTAGCTTACGCAGCTTGGTTGTTGGTTTTAGCGTAAACTTTCTCTAGTTTAGCTTTTAAAGTCGCCGCATTGAATGGTTTAACAATATAGTCAGAAACACCGGCTTTCGCTGCTTCCAGGATTTGTTTTTGCTCACTTTCCGCTGTCACTAGCATAAATGGAACCTTAGCAAATTTAGGATCGGCCTTGCAGGCGCGTAATAGATCAATACCTAACATTTTAGGCATATTCCAATCCGATATAATAAATTGGAACGGCTGGCCCGCTTCGTGGGCTTGTTGAATTAGTGGAAGGGCAGTAGCTCCGTCATCAGCTTCCTCGACTTGAGTGTACCCAAGTTCGGTTAAAATTTTTCTGATGATTTTTCGCATAGTAGCGAAATCGTCGATCACTAAGAACTTCGTATTAGCTGGGAACATATTATCTCCTGTATAAGACACTATTGTGAATCTATGATACGATCGGTCTAGTTTTTTAAAACTGTAGTCTGGGAAGCTTGCTTCAAAAAAAAATATTGGGCAGACTTAGATTCAGGTGGTGTGTTCTCAACTTTCAACGGGGGGTCTAAAGTCGCCTTTTCAGGTAGATAGCAGCGGAAAGTTTAGTACGGGTTGGGTCTTTTTCAGGATGAATAAGGCTGAATCAAGAAAAATAGACTAAAGTTATCAGAATGAGAAAGTGTAAGATTAACCGAAAGTCAGGGAACAAAGGTCTTAAGTTTAACAACAATTTAGCGGGAGGGAGCAAGGATGCTCAGAGATACATTAATTCAGAAGGGACTTTCAAATAGAGAGTCAGAAGTAGCGGAACTAGTTTCAAAAGGTCTTTCTAACAAGGAAGTTGCAAACCAACTATTCGTTACAGAAAAAACGGTTAAGTTCCACTTAACTAACATCTACAAAAAGATGAACGTAAAATCTAGAGCACAATTAATCGTGTGGTGCCTTCCTCATCTTGGTTTCTCTGCTGATGACAACAGAATCGAGAACAATGCGGCAATCCAAACTCAAAACATTTCTAATCAGTTTGGTGCTCAACAAACACAAACAATCCCGGCTGGAAGTTCAACAGTAGCAGCGCCTACGTTACCTGCTTCTGCTAGCCAATTGAACCGTGGTTCAGGTAATTCTGATATCGGCGCAATGGGAATGTAATTAGTAGGGTCATTAGATGCTTCAATCAAAACCGGTATCGGCTAGTGAAGTGATAATGACCCAACTTGTTCTTCCGATTCACATTAATTCGTTAGATACAATATTCGGCGGTACGATCATGTCATGGATCGATATCGCCGCTGCTATTTCTGCCCAACGACACTGCAATCGCGAAGTCGTTACTGCTAGCATCGATCAATTGTCATTTTATGCCCCAGTTAAAAAGGGTTGGGTAGTAAACCTAAAGTCCAAGGTTAACTTTGTTTCCAAGACCTCAATGGA
>DDTZ01000160.1:3722-19358 GCA_002344565.1 Bdellovibrionaceae bacterium UBA2351
CAGCCGACCAACGACAGTCCCTGACTTAGTTCTAGAAACCGCCGAAGACAAACGCCGTTTCGAAGAAGGGAAATCCCGTCGCGCCGCTCGTCTAGCCGCCCGCAAATAAAGTCAGCTGCTGACTTTATGCAATTCGCCGCATTACAAAAACCTAGCAGCTGACGTCTGGCTTCAAAATAGTAGATATAACACGACCTTTTGCTAATACAAAATAAGCCTGTGTTCTCCGATAGATATCGTAGTGGGCAATCATAGAAAAATTCAGAATCAAAAACATTTTTTCAAAGATAATAAAATATCTTGGGCTGCTGTTGATGTAGTCGCTGAAGGCCCGTCGTTTTTAAGCCAATTAGGTGTCGCGTTTTTATTCGTGTTTGTTGTTTGCTTTTTCATTTATGCAAGCCAAGCTAAAGTGCCGGTAGTAGTAGAAGGCCCGGGGCGTGTCGTGTCGTCACTGCCATCCGTTCCATTGCGATCGTTGAGTACATTCACAGTAGCCCAGGTGAACGTGCACGATGGTGACGTCGTGAAACGTGGGCAGGTGTTGGTAACGGCACGTGAAAGTTTATCTCAAGAAAGCATCGACAGGCTCAAAAACATGATCAAAGGTCTTCAGTTGATCAATGATCTTCCAGATACAGCGCTGTGTTTGAACTGCCGTACGTTATTGCAGCAACTGACTCAAATTTACCTGAGCATCAAAACGCAAGGCGAGATGTCGAATCTGATGGCAAGTATCAACGATCAGATCCGCCACTTGAACTCGGTGGTTGATGGTTACAACGATTTGGAAAAAAGCGTTGCGGGAACTCGCAACCAAATCAAGCTCGCTCAGAAAAAATTGGCCGATATTGCTCGTCGTAAAGCGCAGATTGCGCAAGCCACGGATGTGGAAAACTTAGAGTCGTACATTGCTCGTGAATCAAACTCGATTGCAGATCGTTTCAGAACAGCCGCTTCGCAAATCAAAGATGTTCGTCGCACCTTGAAAGCACGAACCAAGGAACTTATCGATCGAACAGAACAAATTGGCAAAACCTATGCAGTTCAAGCCCCCATCGACGGCAAGATTTCGAATTTAAAAATCAAAGGCACGGGCGAGCTCGTAACGACAGGCCAAGAACTTATGGAGCTTATCCCGGCAAACAGCGCCAATATTGCGCTGATCGAAGTGGCCAACAAAGACATCGCAAATATCAAAGTTGGTGACGAAGTCATTATTTCGATTGATTCAATGCCAGAATTAGATTTTGGCACAATCAATGGTAAAATCTTGGATGTCGTTTCTGCTGATATCGAAGAAAACATGCGGGGGCCGGCGAATACCAATTTCAAAGTTAAAGTTTCAATTCCCGTATCTTCATTAAGTAATGGAGTCGGTGAAAAGCCTATCTTATTAGGTATGACTCTGAAGGGTCGTATTGTAACTCGATTCGAATCATTGGCCAAATCTATTTATCGCGTTTTATTCCGTGTAAAAGAAAACGTAAAGGTTAAGCAATGAGTAATGCGTATCAAGAAGACGTACCTACCTTATTGCAGCCCAATTTCTTTTCAGAAACCAACGTCATGGACACCATGTATGTGGGCAAATTGCCTGAAACCAGTTTCTTACGTTTTTTTCCGGAAAAGGCAGATGCGATTTTAGCATTAGGCGAAGTTCGTAGTTACAAACAAGGCAGCACAATCGTAACAGGACGATCAAGGCTGGAATCACTGTTAATCCCGCTAAATATACCATTACAAATCAAAGTTTCGAGTGAGAACATTGGCTTAAACAAAGTGATTAGCTCTGTTGAGTCCAGCGAGCTGATTGGGTTCCGCGAAGTTTTAGAGGGTATTGATTATCCATTTGTGGTTCAAACTCTGTACGGATCAGCCTCTGTATTTAGTGTCAGTCGTTCCAATTTTTTAAGTATTTTCACGGACCAAAGTGATTTGAAAAAAATTGCATTGCTTACGGCCTCAAAATCAATTTTTAATTTTTTCAATTGGTTGTTAGATCACGAAGTTCCTCTGGCCAATGTTCACGCTTTAATGCGTAGTTTGATTGAAAAAGCTGTAGTCGAAAAAAACACTCCCATTCAATTAAAACGCAAATCCTTGATGTTTATCGAGGAGGGTGTGGTTTCAGTCGAAAATGCCTCTGCGTCAGAAAGTGTAAAAGTAAAATTACATCGCGGTCACTGGATGGGTGCCTCTTATTTCCCGGAAAACAGTAACAAGCGATTTGAATTTAAAGTGGAAGAAACAGCGACGTTACTGTTGATAGATTTGCAAACATTAATGAATAATATCCCGCAGGCTGTTCTGGGAAAAATGGTAACTGAGCCAGTGATCATGAGTCTAATCAGTAAGTTTGATACGACAATTGAAGTTAACGAGCTGGAATTTACTAAAGAGTCTGATTCGCTTCATGATCTGGGTTGGCATGTGGATCCATCACGAGTGCGTAAAGCATCCGAACCGGCGTCGTTTGCCTTTATAAATTTATGGAATTTATTAGCATTTTTAGATTACAGCGCTAACGAAAAGCAGATCTTAGCTTTAGCAAAAGCAAAGTCGTTTCTAAATCTGGGATCGACGGCCCAGATTTTGGAAGATATGGGATTTGTGTGCAATATTATTCGTATTCCAGACGGAACGGACTATCAGCCTAACTTTCCCATGGTGCACTATGCATTGGGGCGACCGTTGTTGGTTCTGAAAATGGGTAAAGACTCTGTTTTATGTATGGACCCGGAACATGGATTGATATCAATTACCCGTGAGTATTTCACATCTATTGGTGCCCACTATTTTTTGCAAGTGACAGAAACGCATTTAAAAACGATCACAAAAACATCGGCTAAGATCTCGCAACTAAAACCAGAAGTCGCGGGTAAGATGTTATTGAATTATTTTTTTAGTTTAAATCGCAATGAATTCAGAAATGTATATATCTTTAAACTGTTCCAATCGGTTGCAATCCTGGCCGTTCCTGCCTATTTGCTGGGGCTTATCAATCAGACGGTGGGTTTAAGTCGTATCGATCACATGGGTACCTATATTACAGGTTTGTTTATTTTCATTTTATTCCAAGTGACGGCGATTCTGGCATATAATTTCTATTCGAATTCGATTACTGCGACATTTAAGTCCAGCATCCAACCGTTCTTTTTTAGGCTATTTCTACAGCAGCCTACAAATCAAGTAACGGCGATAAAATCGGGAATCATTAGATCTCGTATCCAAATGGTCGAGTTTGTGATGTCCGGCCTGCGTGCGAATCAAATTGAAATCAAACAGTACCTTTTAACATTGGGTGTGTGTTTAATTTCTATCGGTTTTTTTGTATGGCAATCGGCAGCTGTACTTTTAACTGCTGCAATTGTCGGTGTTGTTGTCGTAGCCTATTTGCGACGAAATGGTGATTCCGAAGAAATGAGTTCGTCTCAAGCCCGACAGGAATTAAATGATCTGGTTACGGACCTGGTAAAAGGTTTTGAAAGCATCAAAGTTAGTCGAGCAGAAAACTGGATGCATGAAAAAATTAAAAGTAAATTCATTAGTGTCACGCGTTCCAGCTTGGCGTTCACTAAATCTAATTCTGGTTACAATTTTATCGGTCGAGCTATTTTTCAAGCGGGGATTGCGCTGTCCTTATTTGTGGCTATTGATGAAAGTCTTAAGGCTCATGTAACGACTCATAGTGCGATGGTGCTGACAATGTTTTTTAATTACTCACTAGGTCCGTTTTTGGGCTTATTAACTGTGTTTTTCAATTTTCAAATGCAGGGTCTATACAATATGACCGGTCAGTTTTTAAAAATGGATAATTCCGAGCAATCTAAAACTTTGAAAGTTGTTTCTTTAGATGGAAATATTCGTTTTGAGCGCGTGAACTTCCGCTACAACGATAAGCTACCTTTTGTGCTTCAGGATATCAGTTTCACCATTAATACCGGTGAAACTGTTGCGATTGTTGGACCCAGTGGATCTGGAAAATCTACATTAGCGAGGTTAATTGCTAAGATGAATGAACCAACGGGTGGAAAAATTTTCTTTGATGAGGTTGATGCGCGTACGATCAATCCCGTTTCGTTCCAGTCTCAAATTGGTTTTGTGGCCCAAACACCGACATTGTTTTCTGGAACGATTGCTCAAAATATTTCTTTGAGTGATGACGTAATTGATTCGGGTGCGATTTTAAACGCCGCTCGTATTTGCGGAGCCAATGCCTTTATTGAAAAATTACCTGGTGGATATTCGTATAAACTAAAAGAAGGCGGACGTGGTTTGTCGGGTGGTGAGCGTCAGTTAATCGCTATGGCGCGTATGTTTTATTCAGATCCGAATATTATCGTGTTGGATGAGGCCACGGCGTATTTAGATAAAATCACTGAAAAGGGCGTATCAGATAGCCTGTCAAAGACAGCGGAAAAGAAAACGATCGTCTACGTTGTTCAGAATATCGCGATTGCCAAACGTGCTGATCGAATTCTTGTAGTTAAGCAAGGTCGTATCATTGAATCGGGTACTCACAATCAATTGCTTTCCCTAAATGGCGAGTATGCCGAGCTATATAGAAATCAAGTGGGGTTTAACTAATGTTATTCGGTATAAACTCCTATATTAAAGTTATCAAAGGTTCGATGCTGAATTTCATTTCGGATGCGGATCTACAAAATCTTTTGCAGCCGGCCCAAATGCAAAAAACAGATCGTGGCCAAAAAATTCAACGTGAAGACGTGCCAGGATTTTTGTATTTGGTTCTAGACGGCGAAATTTCAGTACGTTCTAAGAATGGACCAGAAATGGAGCGTTTAAAAGCCGGTCGTACACTTGAACTACGCCCCCTCATGCTAGGGGAAAAAGCTTGGCAGTTTGATTGGATTGCGGAATCGAGTTGCGTCGTTCTAAAAATTCAGTGGGGACCATGCCAAGAGGCCTTAAAGAAAAATCCCGAAGCCTACAGTTATCTGGGCCGCATGTCGAGTTCCGTAATTCTGCAAAAAACTAAGCGGGATATGCGCGGTATCGGTATGACCTATGATGCTGTAGTTAAAATCGTTTCGAAATTAAAATATGATAGCATCGAAACTATTGGTACCAAAGTTAAAAACCGTGTGTTCTGTATTGTTCAACAAGGTGAAGTCCACGGGTATGTTGAGCTGAATTCGCAAAAACGAAAAGTAATTAATTACCAGGCCGGAGATGCGGTCCTGTTTGATTTGTTGCAAACCACCGTACAGTTTAAAGGTAGCGAAAATAATAAGCTATGGTATTTAGCGGAATCCGATTGGGTGGAATCTGGTTTAGGAAAAGAATTTGTAAAATACCTAGAGATATTTACTAGTGCCGGTCGTAGCAAGGTGGCTCGTCCGGATGAGCCTACAGATACAGGGATGTCTGAAACACCAGTTGAACGGCAATACGCACAGGTCGGTTCAGAACCGTTGTCAAACAAAGCAAAAGCAAAATTCCATTTATGGAAATTCGTTCCGCCATTTATGGAAGTCAGTCATGGCGACGACCGCAGTTTAGTTTCAATTATTGCCACACTATCGGCGTTCATGGGTTTTCCCATGGGACAAAAACGAGCGGACGCTAAAGTAAAAGGCTTAATCAGTACACCGTCTCTAGACAGTTTAGAAAAATTCAGCACAGCCTTGGGATTTGATTGCGAGTTCTTTTACTTTGAAGAGATCCCGCAAAATGAAACCATTTGGCCATTTATTGTTCATCAAGATAGTGGATTGAAAATTGTTTTTGCGACAATGGGTGACGACGCTATCGTTGGTGATCCAGAAAGTGGTTTGGTCACCGTTACGAGTTTATCTGAATTGCAGTCTCGTCGTGTGGATAAGCGTGCGATTTGTTTGTCGCCAGGTAAAGGCATTAAAAAACGTCCGGATCCAGACGTGCCGACAGAATCATTTATCGCAATGCTGTTTGAACATAAAAAATGGGTCGGGTTATTTTTCGCTGCGGGAATGCTCGGATACCTATTTGAATTATTGCTGCCAGTGTTGATTCAGTATTTATTTGATAGCGTGATCATGAATAAAGAAACCCAGTTGCTTGGGCCAATTATAGGCGTCTATTTATTCTTTTCGATTACCAGCAGCTGGTTAAGCAGCTTTAGTCAAAAACTAACTTCAGATATTGGTGCCAATTTTGTTTTGAGTTTAAAAAATAAAATTTTAAAACGTGTTTCTATTTTGCCAATTGAAACTTTCCGCAGTTTTGGCACGTCGGGTGTGCTTAGTCGGATTGCAGAAGTAGATCAGATGGGGCAAATTCTGACCTCGGGTGTATTTAGCAGTATACTGAGTCTGTTTCTTATTTTTGGTTCATTGAGCGTGTTGTGGTTATATCATCCGACATTAGTATTTGTGGTTATTGCTGCGGTACCATTTGAAATGTTATTTTCCTATTTATTTCGAAATCGTATTGAACGTTTAAAGATCGATGATTCCCGTATTCGCTTGCAAGAAAATCGAATGCTGATGGAGCACTTCACATCCGCTGAAGATATGAAGTCATTAAAGGGCCAGCTGACCACGCGTTGGCGCTGGGAAATCTTGGCAGCATCGGCTGCTAAAAATTTTAAACAGATTGGTTTGGTAAATTCTTTATTCCAAGTTATCCATTTTGTAGTCGCTGAAGGGGTTAAGATTTTCTGTTTGCTGATTGCGCTAAAAATGTACACCGAAGGGGCTTTGTCATTGGGGCAGGTGATCGGTACTTCGTTCTTAGTGCCTAAGATCTTTTCGCCCTTGCAGATGCTGACGACGAATTTTTTTCAGTACCTATCTATTCGCCCGACGTTATCGATGATTAACGATTTCATTTATGCTCCGGTGGAATTACTAGATGATGAGCCCGTGGCGTCGAATCAAGAAAAACTTATGGGTGGAATTGAATTTCAAAACGTAGATTTTAGTTATGATTTAAATCCAACACTGAAGTCAGTCAGTTTTAAAATTAACCCAGGTGAAAAGGTCGTGATTTTAGGTCCGACGGGTTCAGGTAAATCGGCCATTGCTAATTTGATGGCGGGATTGTACGAGCCGAACGCGGGTAGTGTGGTGTTAGATGGCCGCCGTGCCGATCAGTGGCCATTGTCATTTATTCGTTCTTCATTTGGATTGGTTTCTCAAGAGGGTTCCTTGTTTGGAGGAACGATCATCGAAAATATCGCACTCGGTGACTCGTCACCGGATTTTGAAAAAGTCCAACGAGTGGCTGAAATCGTAGAAATGGATGACGAGATCCTGGCTAAACCGGGTGGCTATGATTTTGTTCTGCAGCCAGGTGGCCTGGGCGTCAGTGAAGGGCAGAAACAACGTCTTCTAATTGCACGCGCCTTGTACCATGATCCGTCTGTATTATTGTTTGATGAAGCTACTAGTTACCTAGATCCAAGCTTAGAAAAACGCATTGTCGAACGCGTGCTACGTTTATACCACGAAAAAACAATTGTATTCATTACCCACAGAACGCATTTAGCGACTCGAGTTGATAAGGTTCTCTATTTAGAGGCGGGCCATTTGGCCGAAGGTGGACATCACAAAGATCTGATTACCCACGGCCAGCGCTATTATGATTTCTACGTTTCCCACCTGGGTGTGGGCTAGCTGTGTGTGGGCAAAAAAAATCGGCCACCCTAGGGACGGCCGATTTAGTGATTATTTAAATTTTAATCTTAATACCTTATTCGTCTTGATCAAAGCGAGCTACGATATCCGTCGGTAGACTTTCAACAGCGGCAATATGTGACGCATCAATCGAGTTATTCACATACGGATGGCCTTCGCTATCAAACAGTATCGTATCTGCCTGAGCAATAAATTCAGACACAGGTTCTTGAGCCGCTACCTGCTGAGTATCTTGGGTGAAGGTTTGTAGAGACGATAAAACCGCGATGTCTGCAAAGCCACTCTGTGAGTTATATAGAGAGTTATCTGCTTCAACGTTTATCGCTTCTGGTGTGATACCTAGGTGATTTGCGGAATCTACTTCCATTTGAAACTTATAGTCATTTTCGTCACCGAACATGTAACCCCCAATTTGAATTTTAATAACTGAAATCAGTATAGCAAATGCTAAGGGGATAGAAAGGTCCGGGATCAAAATAGGACACGTATTACATTGAGAAAGGGTACGGAGTTTTAGCTATTTGCGATAGTCACCCGTCCTGGATTTTGACGGGTGTTGTGCGAGTCGACGACTTATTTTTAGAACGCCGCCGTCATTCCCATCTTATCAAATAAGAAAGTCCAAATCAGAGCTTGAGATTTCCATGCAATGATATTTTGATAAGCGACTGAAGTCATAAAGTGGCCCGAATTTGGGATCGACATCAAGTATACATTTTCTGGCGTAGTTGAATTTTCTTTCAGTGCGTGAGCTAACTTGATCGAATGAGCGGCATTCACGCGGGAATCATCGCGACCATTTGCGATCAGAATCTGCGGCGTTTCGTTTGGCAACTGCGCACGATACACCGAGCTCCATTGTTTTAGGTAAGCGAGTACGTCGGGTTTTCTGCTGTCGCCATATTCATAGGCCCAGCCATTACCAAATTCAGGATTCAGAACTTCTTTGCGAGTCTGATCATTTACGCCATTACCCGAAACAACGATACCGATAACATTGGGGTACAGTAGGCCCGTTGCCGAGGCGATAAATCCGCCATTTGACCAGCCTTGGATAGCCGTGATTTTAGGTGATGATAGTTGCAAACTATGCACAAGTTCGGCAGCCGCCACGAAGTCTTCCATCGTTTTGTGTTTCTTTTCAAACATCGCTGATTCATGCCACGCTTTTCCGTATTCGTTACCACCGCGTAAGGCCGGGCCAGCAATGATACCGCCGTTTTTGATAAAGAACGCATCCATTTTAGCGTTAAATGAATTCATATAACCCGCTAACATAAAGCCGCCGTATCCATAGATTAAAAGTGGATTTTGCGAGTTACGTTTTAGATCTTTCTTGTACGTCAAACGCACCGGAATTTTTGTTCCGTCTTTACTCGTCGCCCAGTGAATCGCGCTTGTATAGTCGATCCCATCGTGACTCATCATCTGTTTTTCCACCGTCGAATCTAGAAATCGCTTTTCTTTTAGTGAATACTTAAATGTCGCATGCGATTTGAAATGACTGCTGAGTGAAACATCGACGATATCCGCACCGGCCGTGTAATTAACCTGCGTCATTAAGCAACAACCCGGAGCTGTCACCTGAGCTAACTCTGTGCCGGAATAATCTAGGATTTTGGTAACAACAGAAGGGCCCCAGAAGACGTTCACGGCAATATGATCTTGGTTGAATTGGACCGACTCGATCACTGAATCTTTAGGTGTTTCGTACAGTGTTTCCCAGCGATTTTTGCCTTGAACTCGTGTGTGTCTTAGAACTCGGCCTTTGTTATTCCAAGAATCATTGGCAAATATCATGGTGTCGCCATTTTCACGTACAGAAATCGAGTCTAACGACATGTCGAAATTAAAAATAGATTTAGGTAAGAAGATCTTTTGTCTGTCTTTGATCATTAAGTGCGCATGGCCATCGTCGAATTTAATAAACGCGTTTTTATCAACAAATATCAGGTTCTGGTCTTTGACCGCTTGGACCGAGCCCGTTTCCAGATTGTAAAGGCTCAAGAATGGACCTTTTTCGCCGCGTAGTTTTTTACCGGCATCAACGAAGAAAAACTCGTTTTTATTTTTCCAAGTGATTTGCTGTCCATCAGTTTGAAAATGACGGACGACCTGTTTTGATTTCAAATCGTATACATAGGTTTGAAAAACATCAGTGTTGCCATTGTCCGATGCTACAAGGATGACGTGGGAATCCTTGGGTGAGGCATAGACTTGAAGCAGGGAAAATGACGCGTCTTTGGTGATGGATTCCGTAGTTAAGATCTCTGATCGACCTTCTTTTGTGATGCGAAATAGGGACTGAGGCTTGGCTAGGCCCATAAAGCGCAACTCGTAATTTGCGTTTGAATTGCCATCAAAACTGAGTGTTGTGGATTTTGAGTTTTGGCTTAACACGGCATCAGAGATCGTTTGATAGTTTTTAGAGTCATGTAATTCGCGCAGTGTTTTGCCTGATTCGTTGCGAACCCAAACCGTGCGGGCCGGTGAGGATTTTTCTAGCCAAAGCGCGTACGTAACGCTGGGCTGTTTATAAAAACCTTGGCAGGAGCTGGTTTCGGCGTATGAGTCTAGGGAATAGGTGAACGAAGACGCTAAAACGACGACAGTAAAAAGGCTTAATTTCATACGCAATCCTTGAATCAAAAAGAGACATAGTAAACGAACGCATTCCAAATTTCTAATGTAGAGATTTAGACAAAGTGACCATCTGTGGAATCAAATATACGTGTACCGTCATGAGACAGGTTCGCAAAAAAGGTCAGTTTTCAGCAGGCGACAACACTTCTGAATTTCGTTTCATGATGAGATTCCCTTGCGGAGTTCATCACATAGATCAGTTGGCACGCCTCTTAAAAGTGGTACGAGAATAGCACAATATCTAGACAAAGCCCTTCAAAATGAAGGAGGAGTATATGAAAAAACAGTTACTATTAATAGCAGTTCTAGGTTCCCTGGTTGTTGGTTGTTCTAATAAGACAAGCACAGCAACTCCGCCAGTAACGGATACTCCGGTTGTTACAAACCCGGTTGATCCAGGTACACCAAGCGGTGGTGGAACAGACGGTGGTTTATCCGATTCAGATGGTGATGTGGTTACTTTCACTCCAGTTGATTTCACAACATTTAATTCCTATGTAGGAACGCATCCTTTGAATAGTCCAAAGAATATCAAGATCTCTGTGGATTTGAAAGATAATGGATCGTTACGATTTTACGGTTCGATCAAGATCTCTTACGAAGATAATGGTCAGTCGTATCAAGGGACATTTGAATCCGGTGAAGGTAAAAACCAAAGCATCAGCGGTTTAAAAGACAACGATGTAATGGAATCTGTATATAACTACTGGTTTAGCAAAGACGGTAAGACTGTATTTACAGGTATGTTCCAGGATCAGTACGGTTCAATCATCCTAGTTGTCGACAAGACGGTTGATCAAGGTGACGGACAAGGCACAGGTTATGTAAGTGGTTCAGTGTACTTCAAGAACTTTGCACAATCGATGGCTCAGCAAAGCCCATATCGTAAATGCTGGTTTATCTACACAGGTCCATATGACTGTCGATCAACTGAAATCATGAATAAGACGGCTCTTTATCCGACAACGGCTCAAGGGTACAGAAAATTAGGAACATTCACTGGTTTATCGAAAGCAAACGCATTTAATTTATAAAAAAATAAGGATTTAATTAGGAGATTTTATGGAAACGAAAAACTATTCAACAAAGAGTAATTGGAAAGCTAAAACGGTCCAATTCGCAGGATTAATTGCAATCTCTTTTGCAGTTTTGATTTCCTGCCAAAAGAAAAGCGATTCGGGCACTGTCTACGCGACACCGGCGCCCATCACGAATCCAGGTTTAATTGGTAACTGTGCGGGATGTACATTTGCGCAAGCGCAATTGGCGCAGCCGATATCTCGCAGCAACTATTTCACGATTCAGTGGAATATGCTCGGTGATCAAACTGTGATTCAACAATTGCAGTACACCTACGGCGGTTATAGCTCGGCTAAAAACTATGTTGGTCAGATCGTTCTAAACGGTACGATGAATGTGACAACGCCAATTACTAGCTATGGCTATTCCTATGGTTGCCAAATTCCGGTGGGTCAGTATCAGATTACAAACTACAACCAAGTGGGACAAATGACCTCTGGTGGCTTCTTGAGTACGATGCAGCTGGTAGCGACGGGAAATGGTGTTCAAGTTCTGTTTACGCTTACCGGTGGTCAGATCGGTGATTTGAACGGTTCGGGGCAAATTACCCACATTAATGGGATGTTGACTCCGACAACGGCGGTTATCAACGGTCAGCAGGTTTCATGTAATGACCCTGGCTTCTATGTAACGTACTAGAGCTCGAACATTATAAATTTAGAAAAACAAAGAAACGCGTTCATCAACACAATGATGAGCGCGTTTGTGCATTCACAGCCTATGACTTGAATTGCTCTTTCAGAGAGCATTTCAAGGCGAAATCAGAAACCAAATTGGAACCACTTTAACTTTTAAGAATCTGTCATTTCATCAGTTGAATACTCACGGAATTCATAGAAATGAACTCATTGACTTTAGAGTTATTTGTAATTCTAATGCTTATATGGAATTAAATTTGTGGGTTGAATTTTTTGAAGAGTTACAAAATGTGAGAGGTCGATCTCAAAACACAATCATGGCGTATCGCCGTGATCTAGAGCTTTGGATTAAGTTTAGACAACAGAATCCAACAGCACCCGTGATCAACTTCTACGAGTACATGAAGAATGAAAACCTATCGCCTCGCTCGCAAGCGCGTGTGATTTCATCCATCAGAACGTATTTCCGCTTCTGTGAATCTAAAGGGATTAAATCTCCGGAGCTTCGCGAACTGAAACCACCTAAAATCAAACTGTCTCTACCGAAATCATTAACTCAAGAGGAATTTCAACGCTTGTTTGAAGCGTGTGTGGTTCCTGACGCAAATAAAACGTCACGTAATCGCTTAACATTGCTTTTATTGTACGGATTGGGATGCCGAGTTACTGAGCTTACGGGTTTAAACGTAAATGACTTTAATCCGACGGACCGCTGGGTCAAAATCTTGGGTAAAGGCAATAAAGAACGTTTAGTCCCTGTAACGGAAAAGTTAGCAGAAAGCTTAAGCTATTACCTAAAAGAAGTGCGTCAGCACCTGATCAAGGATGCGACGCCGTCGTTATTAATCAATGATCGTGGCAATCGTCCCTCACGTGTGGATGTTTGGCGCTGGTTAGATGCGTGGTCATCTCGGGCTGAATTCCCGGAAACTGTTAATCCACACCGTTTCAGACACGGTTGTGCGACTGCATTATTAGAAGGTGGCGCGGATTTGCGCTCGATCCAAATGCTGTTGGGTCACGCCAGTATCCAAACAACACAAGTCTATACAACGGTAACGGCGAAAAGCTTGAACCAAACGATCGATGAACATCATCCATTAAGTGGTGTTGAAAACGATGCGGCTCCGTCTCCGTCACGTAAACCAGAACTTGATAGTCATTAATTATCTATAAATCGAACACGAAATTCTGATTTCGTGTTCGATCTTGAGTTTTTTCCTTTCTAAATCCGATTTTAAATTTGCAGTTTTGCGTCGCTATGAAAGTCATCGGCTATAGTCAGCGACACAAAGAATGGTTACCTGTTGAAATTGAAGTCAGTTTTGTTCCCGGGTTGCCTCAGATCCATCTGATCGGGCAGGCCGATCCCATCTTAAAAGAAAGCCTTCTAAAAATTAAAAGCGTTCTTCGACTGCTTGAGGTCGATATGCCGAAAGGTCGACAGATCATCGTAGGCTTGCGGGGTGGCGACTTTAGAAAAAAATCATTGGACCTGGAATTACCAGTTTTGGTTGCGATATTGGCCGCGCTGGGGGTAATCGATTTTTTATCCTGCGATGAAATATGCGCCCATGGTGAGATCAGTTTAGAAGGTAAAATATTTTCGTCAGATCTGCTGCTGATTAAAAAAATGGTCGGAACAAAACGTCTGCTTACCGGTTATCATCCTGATGGCTTACTGAATGAAAATCATGCGCAATTTCTAACGGTTAAAGATTTAGTTTCAACATTTTCTATAAACGAACCCGATGTGGGAAAGTCTAAAAAATCTACTCGTAAAATCAAAGACTCTGTGGTGGCTGCCGATCATAAAACCGCAGGGCCTTACAATGTATTTTCAAATCGTGTCCTGGCTCCCGAATTTGAAAAAGACCCTGCACAGGTTTTGTTTACGGATGAAGAGCGCGAACTTTTAAAAATCGTCAGTTTAGGACGACATTCATTATTGCTAATGGGCCCGCGTGGTTTAGGTAAATCAACCTTGGCTGAATCCCTAAATTTTTTGGCCGAACCCCCGGATGAAGAAACCTTCCTGCACCAGATGAAATACTTTTTTGTGGACGAGGGCAGATACTGGCGACCATTTGTTCACCCCCATCATTCCATTTCCCACTTGGCCTTGATTGGGGGCGGATCGCAATGTTTGCCGGGCGAAATCACGCGGGCCCACGGCGGTATTTTATTAATGGACGAATTTTTGGAATTCGATCCCAAATGCCAAGAAGCTTTGCGCGAACCCATGCAAAATAAAAACATCCATCTGGCGCGGGGGCAAAAGTTCCAGAAATACGATTGTGATTTTCACCTGATCGCGACGACAAACTTGTGCCCCTGCGGCCAGTGGCTGCCGGGAAAGGCGGTGGACTGCGTGTATTCACACACCCGCTGCAACAAGTACCGCGATAAACTGTCGGGGCCTGTGGTGGATCGGTTTCATATTCTGTCGTTTATGAAGGCCGCTAAGAAGGCGGACAAGGTGCATTCGCTACGGACCGTAGCGGATGAAGTCAACAGGCTGCGGGCTGACTTTAGTTCGCGTCGACAGAAGCTAGAATTTAATACGGCCTATCTGTCGCAAGGATTAAAACAGCGCCTGGACAGCGAACTGAGTTCATTAAGGCGTCTGAATGCTTCGGTCGAGGTCGCAAAAACACTGTGTGTCTTGCGGGATAAGACCGAAGTTGATGATGACCTGATTAATGAAGCTTTAAGTTATACCTGGCGGCCGTTTCTGGACCTAAAGTCGATATCTTAAAGAAAATTTCTTTTGAACTTTCAGTTACGACTAAGGAAGCTTAAAATAAAAGCAAGGGCATTTGTTTTAGGGGGCTTGGTATGGGTTTAGTGTCGAAAGTATTAGTGTGCGCACTTGCGCTTGTGATTATGTGGCCTCAATCGGGAAAGGCCGAACGTAATAGTTACGAAACCGCACTTGCCGCTGATATTTGGAATTCCTTTGCTAACCGTGATGACCTGGAAGTTTTTTTATCAACAAAGAAAAATAAGGCGGACAAAGCCGCCATTAAGAAATTCGTGAGTGCCTTGCCGCATACTTTGCCTTTGGCCGTTTTAAAAGGGGATGCAATCCAGTTTGGTGCGGATGCAACTCGGTGGGCGATGGATTCGGCGAGTGGGATTTGGGTGAACAATCAGCTGTATGTTCCCAATGGAAAATCCACATTTAGCGAAAAAGTAGACGCCTTCAAGAAATGGACTAAGAGCGCTTCAAAAACGTCGATGTGGCACGTATGGATTCCCACGGCTTATGCCGCTGATGTCGACGATGACGCGGCTAAAGCGATGTACGCCAGTTTCATGGACGAGTTCGGAAAATTGATGAACAAAGAGTGTATGTTCGGCATGGCGGGAACCGCGCTACAGGAAATGCCTTCAAGCAAGGCTGTTTCAAAAGATGCTCCATCCAAAATCACGTCGGTCGGGATTCTTTGCCATGATCAAAACCCGGCAAAAGAAACTATTTTTACGGCCGCGCATGGACCAACGGTAGTGCTTCAGATGAACGGCGAGTTCGCTAAGAGCAAGTCCACCGACAAAACGTTTCTTAAAAAAGTCAGAATCCAAATGAACGGTGAAGATCGCGTTAAGGTGAACTTTGTAGAAAATGCGGC
>DDTZ01000019.1:0-335 GCA_002344565.1 Bdellovibrionaceae bacterium UBA2351
GCATAGAATTGATCAATCAATTTGACCATTTTTGGATCTTCTTTTTCAAACCGTTTTCTTAACGCAATCACCCGCGCTTCTAATTCGGCTTTTTCCTTTTTTACATTCGCACGACCAGTATTAATATAAGATAAGTAATCCACGTTAGTTTTAATTCGGCGGTACTCGCAAATACTCTTTAGCACCAGTGACCGATAGTTTGGATCCGCCATTTTATTAGTATCGTTCTCAAAAAGATCCACCGACACTTCCGCAACAGTTGAAAAAACCCCGACTAACAAAGCCGTCGAAAGAAGCTTCCCAACTGGTAGCGCCTTAAGGGCCGCACCGGCAAC
>DDTZ01000019.1:706-16080 GCA_002344565.1 Bdellovibrionaceae bacterium UBA2351
CTCATTGATACATCTGAAAGTGTCGAAAGCACAGTTACTAATCCGTCTTTTTTCTCGAGTTTAGAACACGTAGCGGCCTGCTTAATTGATTTTCCAATAGTAGAAATTGACTCCATTGCCGTTTGAGCACTCATTCCAAAATTGCTAGCATCTAAAGGTGCCAACGTTGAATGGCCGTTTAACTGCTGCAAGGTCGTCGATGATGCCTGTAGATCCTGAACACTTTTAAATGCATCCTTTCCACCGCCCGGTAAGCACTCTCCAGGAATACTTCTTAGTTGCGCATCCAGATTTCTAACAGACTGTAACAAATCAGCGTGCTCAGCGCTTTCAAATGCACAACCATAACTGTTTTGAGTGTTCAGCAAAATAGCCGCGGATAAAACCAGAGATAGAAAATAGTGTTTCATACTAGGATTTAATGCACCTAGTGTTCCTCTTAAATCGAGCCTATTGTTATAGAGTCAGAATATTACCTATTTAGACACCCCAGTGACGATAATGGCCGACAGGTGTTTGCGCTTTTAGCGTTTTAATAAACGCTGACTTAGAACTTTTCTTAACATTCCATCATCGTCTTCGTCATAAATATCCCCGACGATTTCTTCAATGATGTCTTCTAATGTAACGATACCAATGATTTCAGAATTATTTTCCACAAGCGCCATATGCGTTTTCTTTTCCTGCATAAAACGGAGTGTTTTCAAAATACCTTCGGATGGACCAATACGAATAACCGGTCTGATGATTTTCTTCCAATTCTCATCGCCGGACGAAATAAAGGTAATAAATTCTTTTGAGTGTAAAATACCCACGACTTCGTTTTCCGAGTACACCGGCAAGCGCGTATGCCCACTCTTCATCACGAGCGATAGAACTTCATTCAAATTATACTTTAGATCGACCACATTCACTTGCGCCCAAGGAACCAAAATGTCGCGAATTTTTTTAGTCTCGATGTGAACTAGATTAATAACATACTGCTGATGGACATTGGATAGATTTGCAATACTCACTGACTGCGGATCTTCTTCCTTTTGGTTTTTCGTTTTACTCGATGGAATGAGAATCTTAAGGACAAATTGGGTCGACAACTCGAGCATTTTAACGAACGGAGACAAAATAGCTTCCGCAACGATCAATGCATTCACGGCGGCCAAAGAAATTTTCATAGGGTGACGAAGAGCAAACGATTTTGGAACTAGTTCTCCGATAACAACGTTCAGATAGGTTAACGGAATAACTACTATCACAAGCGAAACTATTTCAGCCAAATGTTCTGACATTCCGGCGGCCTCAAAGTACGGCGTCAGTTTTTCTTCAGCCCCGACGCCGCCGATAGCGGCTGATAAAGCCCCCACAATTGTAATACCAATCTGTAAAACGGAAAGTGTACGTTCAGGATGTTCACGTAGCTTAAGTAAACGAGCGGCGTGCGAATTGCTTTTCGACAGTCCCTTAAGCTCGGCCTTTGAGACGCTCACAAAAGCCATTTCAACTAAAGAAAGGATTGCATTAAAACCAATACAAAGCGAGATAACCGCTAATTCAACCATGAGGCTTTATTGTAGCGGTTAACATCGTCGTTAGGGAACAGAATTATAGTGTCATTTTTAAGAATTATGTATCGCAAGCCGAATGGTGTTTATTTTTGTAGCACATTTTTCAATGCCTCTGCCAAATGCGTATACTTAAACTGAAATCCAGTGTTCAGCGCCTGAGTAGGATAGGCTTTTTGATCGGCAAGCATGATTTCAGCCATTTCGCCAAATAGAAGTTTCAACGCAATTTTAGGAACAGACGGCCCTAATGGACGCCGTAAGACCGTTGCAAAAGTTTTAGAAAATTCCATATTTGTCACCGGAGTCGGAGCGACGCCGTTGAACGCGCCCCCAATGCGTTTTTCAAATGCATGAATCATTATACCCACTAAATCGTCGATATGAATCCAGCTCATATATTGAGTTCCGCTACCTAAGGCGCCGCCGACACCCATTTTAAACGCAGGCAACATCTTCTTTAAAGCACCACCATGTGGGGCGAGCACGATACCCGTTCGAATTTTAGCGGTAATTGCATTCGGCTGAATTTGTAAATACCGATCGACTTCGTTTTCCCAATCCACACAAACCTGAGATAAAAACGATTGATCCGGTTTACTTTTTTCCGTCAACGCTACACCGGGTTGATCACCGTAAATGCCAACACCCGACGATGACAAATAGAACGAAACGGTGTCTGACAAACTTTGATTTAGATTCCTTGTACTCACAATTCGCGAATCACGAATTTCCTTTTTTACGTTTTCATTCCAACGACCTGCTGTCACGCTTTCGCCCATTAAATGAAACACGCACTCGACAGCGATTTTTTCTTTTAAAGGCGAACGCCCCAAATCACACTCAATAATATCACACGGAAAAGATAATTGTTCCTTCGCTTTTTGACGATTGCGAGAAACGACCGTGATCTTATGACCTCTTTGATAAAGTGCTTTACCTAATTCTTTGCCAATTAATCCAGTGGCTCCGGTAATTAAAATTTTCATTTAGATTCTTTTTCGTCCGGTGCGGAATAAATACCCTCTTTATAGGTTTTCAAAGCGCGCTCGCGCGCGTCCTTATGGTCTACCATTGGCTTTGGATAAGATTTAGTTCCCCATTCCGGCACCCATTTTTTGATGTAAATGTAATCAGGGTCAAATTTCTCAATCTGCGAGGTTGGATTAAATACCCGAAAATACGGAGCCGCATCACACCCCGTGCCTGCGGCCCACTGCCAGTTTCCATTGTTAGCCGATAAATCATAATCCAATAGGTGTTCGGCAAAAAAACGTTCGCCTTTATACCAATGAATTAACAAATGTTTAGTTAAGAACGAGGCCACCACCATACGAACACGATTGTGCATATGTCCTGTTTGTAAAAGCTCACGAATACCCGCATCCACCAATGGATATCCCGTCATTCCCGATGCCCACGTTTCAAACTCAGCTGCGTTGTTTCGCCATTTTATATGCTCATATTGAGGGCGGAATGACCGCGTTTCTACCTTGGGAAAGTGCCACAAAATCTGCATAAAGAACTCTCTCCAAATCAGTTCGGAAAGCCAAACCTCTGAATTCCCCAAAGCTTGCTTAACGAGCGCGCGAACACTGAGCGTCCCAAACCGTAAGTGCAAACCAAAATGGGAGGTACCGTTCTGAATAGACGGAATATCACGCCGTTGCTGATAGTTTTTCAATGCGTCTTTGGACCATGTTTTTGGCGGAAACTGAAAATCAATTTCTTCAAAGCCGATTTGCTTTAAACTCGGCATCTTAGAAAAATGAGCTACGGTAGCAAAATTTTTAAAATAAGCCTCGGTTTTATTAGGACCATAGTGCTCGGGCTTCAGGGTCGCTAACCATTTCTTCTTGTACGGAGTAAACACAGTGTATGGTTTTTTTTGATCTGTTAATACTTCGTCTTTTTCAAAGATCACCTGATCCTTGAACGTATGGAAACCGATGCCTTTACCTTCTAAAAAATCACGAACTTGAGCATCCCGTTGCCGTGCATAGGGCTCGTAATCGTGGTTCGTAAACACGTTTTCGACCGCGAACTCTTTAGTCACCTGTTTGAACACATCGATGGGTTTGCCTACATAAACATTTAGATCACAACCCAGTTCGTTGAGTTGCCGTTTAATTTCTGTCAGTTCCTTATGGATAAAAGCCACCCGACGATCCCGGCGGTTTTTAATACCATCTAGGATTTGGGTATCAAAGATAAACAGAGGTAATACGTTACTCCCGTCCCGCACGGCACGGAATAGGCCGGCATTATCCTCTAGGCGTAGATCTCGTCGAAACCAAAATATAGTGAACTTTAACATAGGCCTCGCAATTTAGGTTTAAAAATCCTTAAACTTCATGTAGAACAAAACTATATGTCCGACGTCAATAGCAAAAAACTGGATCGAATCAAAAGCAATATTTTTTCTCGAACAGTATCGCTCGCAAAATTTTCGATCAATGCGGGAGCCGGCCTTGCTGGACAGGGTTTAAGTAAGATTTTTAAGACCGATGCCGAAGGTGCGCTGAGCTGGAATAAGTTCGTTGCCGAACAAGCCGAAAACTTTTCTAAAGAAGTGGGTGAACTGAAAGGCTCGATCATGAAAGCAGGACAGATGCTGTCAATGTACGGCGAGCACTTTTTCCCTCCCGAAGTGAACAAATATTTCAAATCACTTCAGCAAGACTCGCCGGCGTTAAAATGGGAAGCCATTGAACCCTTAATAATTAAATATCTCGGTGCTGAAAAATATAACCAACTTGAAGTCGATCGTGAACCGCTGGCGTGTGCATCTCTGGGGCAAGTTCACCGCGCTCAGATTAAAGCCACCGGGGAAGCCGTAGTCCTAAAAGTACAGTATCCAAATGTGGACCTAGCCATAGACAGTGATTTAAGAGCCATCCGCACATTCATTCACTTACTTAAAGTCCTACCTCAGGAAACTACACTTGATCCTGTTTTTGAAGAAATCAAAGAGATGTTGATTCAGGAGAGCGATTACGAACAAGAGGCCAAGAAAACAGAGGCCTTTCGCCAGCGTTTGAAAGACGACCCTCGATTTGTAGTTCCTAAAGTCTACTCGGAATTTTCAAACAAACGCATCCTTACGTCATCTTTTGAAAAAGGTTTACGTATCGAGGACTCTTTAATTCAGTCGCTATCCCAAGAGCGTAGAAATCAACTGGCTAATAATTTTCTAGATCTCTACTTTCATGAGTTATTTATTTGGAAAGATTTGCAAACAGATCCTCACGCGGGCAATTATAAAATTCGCATCGCCGCCGACGGCAGAGATCAATGGATACTTTTTGATTTTGGCGCTACTCGTAGCTACGCTGACGAATTTTTGAATGCGTACCATCGCATGATTAAAGGAGCCTTAGTCAACGATCCCGAAATGCTTCGCAACGCTGCAAAGGATTTAAAATTTATCTATGATAATGACGAACCTTTGTTAGTAGAAAGATTCGAAGAATTCTGCAACGAAACCGTCGAGCCTTTCCTAAAACCAAATGACCCCCGCCAAAAAGGCCCCGTGGATACGGATGGCAATTATGATTGGAAAACCACCGACCTTCCGCAGCGCCTATCAAAACGTGTTCTAGAAATTATCAAAGATTTTAAATGGCGAACGCCACCGCGCGAAATTTTATTTTTAGATCGCAAAACTGGTGGTGTTTTTATTATTCTATCTTTACTAAAAGCTAAAATGAATGGCCGTCCGCTGATCATGAAGTATTTAGAATCCATTAAATAATCGGAGCTCTACAATGCGTTTTATTAAATTGATTTTACTCAGTTTAACACTTGGTTCTGTTTCTTTCGCGAACGATGCATCGTTCGTTGGAGACGGCGCCACAGTCTATACCAACAAAGAAAGTCGTGTTCGTATGGCTAAAGAAACTATTGTTATCACGTACGACAATGAGGGAAAAACACGCACTGACTGGAAAGCTGACTGCACATTTGAATTTGAAAACCTAAGTAAAGAAAAAGTTAAATTAACAATGGGTTTTCCAAATTGGAGAGGTTTTGGCGATGGAGTCGATTACAGGGAATACGTAATTAAGGATTTTACGACTCAAGTGAACGACAAACCGGTAACGGCCGAATTGAAAGATATCTCTAAGAAAAATCAGCTCGGTCCTTGGATTAGCAAAGGAAAAAAAAGCAAATCGCTGGCTACGTTTGAAGGCGCCTATGTTTGGCCGGTAGAAATTGAGCCTAAAGGTCGCCTGATCGTGAAAAATACATTTTCCTTTGGTGGGTTTACATCAAATGGCCCTTTTGATGTATTTGATCACATGCCACCGACCTATCCTAAAATTAAAAAGGATTTTCAATTCTGGCGAGCCAAAAAAATTACGGAAAAGGATATCGACTTCGCCAATGCTCTAGTGGGCGCCGTCGCCTATATCACAACCACAGGGCAAACGTGGTCCGGACCCATTGGGGAAGCCACCATTACATTTGATATTCCCAAACGTTTAGCTAAAAAGCCACACTTTCTGATTCCTCTTCCGCAAGGCTACCATTTGCAGGAAAATAAAATTACTTGGCACTTTAAAAACTACTCTCCCAAAGAAGAGATCGCCCTGTATTTCTTAAATCATGTCGTTACACCAGACGAAGCGCCGGAAGAACCTACGTTTGGATTTCAATATGCTGAACAGGCGAAAGCTTGGGTGCGATTTTCCAGCAAAAGCAGAATTGATCCTAAAGTCATTGATCAATTGATTGAATTAACAACTAATCCGGATGCAAAAAAAGTATTAAGCCGCGCCAAAGACAAACTTGCGGCTACTAAAACTCAGACACTGTAGCCATTTACAAAAACTTAGCGAGTTTCTTTTTAGACTCGCTATTAAATCCCTTGATTCGACCAACTTCTTTCCAGTTTTTATCAAGAACAATCATCATTGGAATCGCATCAAAATTTAACATTTCCATGAATTTCTTTTTTTCGTCCCAAACGATGACATTGTTTTGCGGATAGGATTTTAAGAACTTTTCGGCTTTATCCGTCGTATCATCCAAATTCACACTGATCAGAATAATCTTTTTTGTCTTTTGCGATTTTATTTTTTCTTCGTAGTATGCAAACCCTTCTTTACAGGGTTCACACCAACTCGCCCAAAAATCGATCAGGAATAAATCGGCAGATTCATTTTTGTCTAACGTTTTAACCCCGATATTTTGTAACGATTCCAGTTCTTTTTTATAGTCGATATCTGCAAATGAAATTACAGCTAGTAAAACGATGCTTAAAATGATTTTCATGATCCGAACTCTCCAGAGGTTTTGAGTTGGCTATAGAAGTGATAAAAGAATACGCTACATGACCACAATGAATGCGCCAATAACAAATGAATGATCTTTAACGGAATCGGTGACAACAAGAAAAGCGTCATCAAGCCGATCACAATGCCGATTGCAATCAGTCCTGAACCTGCCAATGCGATACGTCCCAAAAATGCGTTGAGTTGATTGCTAATCTTGTATAGCCCAAAGCTCAACGAGCCACCAACTAATATACCTAGCAAGGGATGAAGGCCTCGAATTTTTAATACTAGGTGAGAACTAGATTCCATATCCTTCATCAATCCATCTAACAAACTGGTCGATGGAAATAACGTTGTCGACAGCGACGCCCATGCCCCTGTTACCGCTAGCGCCAGGAAACAAATCAAAAACGCAGGTTTCGCAAAAAAATCGGTCGATATTTTTGACGGCGGCTGATTCGAATACTTCGATTGATAAAACGATTCATAGGTAGCACCTAGAAAACGCACTGTAAACGCTACTAACATAAAACTGTTCAATTGATGCAGGCTCATCACCACTAATCGCCAGATCGACTGATCCGTATTCACAAGCCCAAATAAAACTAACTTTGCGCCCAAAAGGGCTTCTGAAATCATAAACACCAGCGTCCACGTCATCCAACGATAAACTGAGGCAAGTTCATATTTAGATCTTAATTTACGAATCCAAAAAAATAAAAAGATAACCACAATCCCATAAAGCCCACTGGTAAACCGATGCCCGTACTCAACCCACGTCTTCCCACGAGCGGCCTCCGGAACCAACTGCCCATTGCATAAAGGCCACGTATCCCCACACCCATCCCCCGAATGCGAAATCCGAACCCAAGCCCCCCACAAAATGACAAGAATCGTATACACCAAAAGAAAGTACGCCCAACGACGCAATCGAGTTTCAACCGTTTTCAAATCCATAAGCAAACGGTTACAACCGCCACCCACAAGAGTCAATCCTCAGGACACATTCAATCGCCAACTATAACCTATTACCAATACCGGCCGCGGTGTGGGCAATTTTTTTGAGCGGGATGGGCTCTTCATTTTTTGGCTTTCATTTCAAGCCCGGTCTTTCATTTAGAGTGGGACTTTGTTTTTTGGGAGGCTCAAGCGCCGCAGGATGCGGTACTGTTGGCGCAGCCAACCGCTTGTGAGGCAGGGATGCCGCCCTCCCAAAAAACAAAGTCCCACTCTAAATGAAAGTCCCCCTGGTACCTCAGAATAAAAGCCAAAAAACGAAGAGCCCATCCCGCTTAAAAAAACGGGGATTTTTGAAAAGTTAGATTGTGCCGTTAGAAAGAATCAATCGATAAAGAAATTCAATTTTTTCGTTGATGTCGTCCATTTCCAGAACGATTTGTTGTAGTTCAAAGTCCTTCACTAAGTAGGCAGAGAACGCTGAAATAATCGCTTCTGGACCGTCTAACTGGCGCAGAAACATTTCGCTTTGTTGCGAGTTACTAAAATACTCTGTGATCCATTTAGCGAGCACGCGATTGATTAAGTGAATTTTTTCGTGCAGCTCTGGATTAGGAATTAAATTTTCTGTGATGGGGGTAGCGTCACATACCAAGTATGGTGTCGCTGAGTTTTGAACCGTGCCTAGGCGGGCTTTTCCTAAACCGTGTAAGAACACCAGTAAGAATCCGTTTTGACGTTCCTCTACTACCTGAACTTTACCGTAACCAACGATTTGATTTACAAAACCGATCGTTTCCCCTGGACCCACGGGAGTTATTTTATTTGGATCATCAATGAAACCAATAGCGATTGGGACATCTTTTGCCACGGCATCTTTGATCATTTGCAAATAGCGTGGCTCAAAGATATTTAATGGCTTGGTTGTCTTTGGAAAAAGATTTACATTGACCAACGGGAATACGAACAAGTCCATGTATTAACGTTACTGATGGCCCCGCCAACCGTCCACTAATATTTCCTTATAGGACTTATTTTTCATTCGCTCGCAATTGTTTCACAAATTCTTTGTCTACAGCTGACATAGGAAGCTGTTTTATCTCATTTAGGTCTAGCCACTGACAACTTTGATGTTCTGTTAGAACGAACTCTTCACTTCCCAACGTGGCCGCTACAAAATGAATACTATAGGTCTGGCCGCGTATTTCCTTGGGATAGCTAGATAGAATGCGTATAGGCTTAATGGGTACACTTAATTCCTCTTTAATCTCGCGAATGAGGGCTTCGAAAAAGGTTTCTCCTTTTTCAACTTTTCCGCCGGGGAACTCCCACTCACCACCCTTATTTACTGGTCGGTGAGCCATCAGATACCTTCCGTCTTTTTCAACAACTGCCGCCACAACATCTATCATGTAATTATTGTAGATTGAATCCTGACTCTGGACTAGTGTTTTTCGTTCGAAGTTTTATAATCAATACATGTTCGTCGATCTGATTAGCCAACCACACTACTCTCCTAAAAAATTTGTCCTCTGGAACAGTTTGGCATTTCAAGCGGGCGCTGTAAATGTCGGTGGTTTACTTGCTTGTCATCGTTTCGTTACTCATACGACAGGATTTGCAACTCATTTTGGAGTCGAAATGGCATCGGGACATTTTCGCCTAGCACTTGGAATTATATCGGTACCCCTATTTTTTCTTATGGGAAATTGCATTTCGGCGTTCTTTACTGATCGTCGTAGCATTCGTCACAAAAAACCAAACTACACCGTTCTGTTTTCCTTGATGCTCATATGCTACACGCTGGTGACAGTACTAGGAGTCAACAATAGTTTTGGTTCGTTTGGAACAGAACTTTCAATCGCCGACGACTATTTCCTGCTAGGACTACTAAGCTTAAGCTCGGGAATTCAAAATGCGATGATCACCTCGATTTCTCATTCTGTGATTCGAACCACTCATTTAACTGGACTAACTACAGACCTGGGTATTGGTCTAGTGCGCATTTTTTCTCATGACCGCAACCACCCCCTTCGCGAACAGGAGTTAAAAGCCACGGGCATGCGAATTGGCATCATCGTTAGCTTCATTTTTGGCAGCTGGATGGGTGCTAGCTTATATCTGAAATATCAGTATTACGGCTTTGTCGTTCCACTAGCTATCTCAACGATATATCTACTTCTTTGCCTACGCAAAAAACCAAACCCCGCACGCTGATTACTTTAACGGTTTCACTTTTTGAGTCGCAATTTCTATCGAATCAAACTCTTGACTGAATTTTTCTAAAACTTTTTTCCCAAAATCATTCACATTAATTTTGAAATCATCCAACGCCGCCGTTTTTACAGGCGTGTTCTTATTATTTACGTTAACGGCAAAATGTATCTGTGTGGATACGGGACTGATGGATGCTATACTGATCGTAATTTTCGATTCGTCCCAAAACACATCGTCTCCGTCACGACGTAATCGAATGGGTGTTTTAGATTTCGCAGTGGCTTCGATTTCATCTTTTACAATGCTTGCAAGCAGTCTTTGCAAAGAGACTGCCGAAAACAAGTTTTGACCGAAGACTTCCACAATAAAATGAATCATCAAAGCGCCCCGAATCGGGCTATGCGCTAAAACATCTTCAAGGTCTACCATGTGTTCAAATGGAATATCGCAGGGACCAATCCAAGCCACAATTGAGTTACCCAAAACGCCGTACTCTTCATATGCGAAATGAGAATGTAACTGTTCTCCTGTGTACGCAAAATATTTTTTTATAAATTTCGTTTTCATCTATTCCCCCAAATACCCAGGAAGCTGCCTTGCTTTTTCGTCGCGAGATAAAGTAAGCGCTCGTTTAACGGCTTCTTCTTTGCTTTCTAAAATCACTTTTAACGGAATCAAATCACGAAAATAATCGGCCCACATGAACTCGATAAAGGGGATCGAGCTCTTCTTAAAACCACCCTCATCACGAACTTCAGCCGCGAATGTGCGATAGGGATCATCCACCATCCCACCAATATCTTTTGGCAGATCCTTTGGTTGGATCGATTGACCATTACGCTTTAAATAGACTCGTTTTGTTTGGATCATTCTATCCCAAAAGGCCTGTTCAGAGTCCAACATAGACAAGTCCTCAACAATTTCGTAATACACTTTATCTAGTTTCTGTTTATAGGCGGCAGCAAGAAAATGATGACCATCAATCATGTACTTTTGCTTTCCAGGGCCAAGAACCACAGGAATAGCTTCTTTACGTAAATAAGCATCGAATTCGCCATCTTGTTTTTTAAGAATCTTCTTAGCTTTTTTTTCAACTTCCTTAAATCCAACGGCGGCTTGAGTTGGACGTAATTCTTTGATTGCAATGGTCGCAAGCTGAACATTGCTCGTTTTACTTAGGCCAACGCAAACACATAGCGATATAAGTGTAAATAGAAAATGTCGCCTAGTCATGATTGCCCCTGATTAAATCATTTTAAAATATTTTTTTAAATCCAGTCCGTTGGCTTGAAACGCACGTTTTGATCGTTGGCAAGACTCGCATTCACCACACCATGAATCGCCGTCAAAATAACATGGCCAAAGCAAATCTAAAGGAAGCTTTTTTCCAATCGCTACTGCTAAAATTTCCGTTTTCATCATATCAATTGTATAGCATTTAGGCTGAACTCGATTTGCTGTGGAAAATGAAAAACTCTGCGTAAGAGATTCAATAAAGGATTTAGAATTGTCTGGAAACGTCGACGCCTCTTCTAAATTAAATCCAGGAATAACATAATCACAATCCATGGCCTCAGCGAATCCAGCAGCAATGTTTAAGAAAATTCCATTACGATTCGGCACCCAGACTTTTGAGGCGGTTTGTACTGAAGCCGTGGTATCATCAATTTTAACTTCGTTGGTCGGGACCGCTAAGGACTTATCAATCAAAGCTGACTTTCCAAATTCACCCACCCACGGAATGGACAACACTTTATGTTTAACGCCGTAATGAGCACTTAGCGCCGCAGACGCTTTGACTTCTTTAATCGCGGCCCTCTGACCGTAATCAAAGGTAATGGCCATTTTGATATTAAGCTCGTCTTTACCGATCGCTAAATTAGCTGACGAATCTAAACCACCGGAAAGAATCACTACAGCTGATTTCATGCTTCAATGGACTCGATGATAAATTGAAAACGTTGATTGTAGTTAAATGTATCTTTTTTAATTTTAAAGCAAATATCTAGTTCGCGATTCAACGAATTCAATAGTTGTCGCTGCTCTTCCGTCGAATTGAACAATACAAAATTCAGAGCTTCACGATTATGTGGATTGACGACATTTAACTTAAAGTGCTTTTCTTTCATAACCTTTACAGAAAGAACTGGCACTTTACTCAGTTTAAAAACTGGCTCTGGAAAGTGGCTACCATAGGGTTCTAAGAACTGAACCCAAGTAAAAAAATGAGTATTCAAATCAAACCATTCTAATTCGATCGGATCAACACAACTACTAGGTGAAATCGCCCTAGAGGCATCCGCATCCCCTACTTCCATTTTTGCTGCGGCTAAGAATTCGTTTGAACCATTCCAGATAATGGCTTCATTTGATTTTAGATATTCAAATCCAGCGGCATTGGCATGCCCTCCAAAACGAATCCAGCTGTCTTTGCTGGTAGCCATTAAATCGACTAAGCTATAATTAATATGGTCTGGTTTACGAGACGATCCCACAACTATACCAGTATCAACAGAATGAGCACCTATAAAAAAACTCCCGCCGAAACTTTCCACCATTTTAGAGGCCACTAATCCCGTAACACCGTGGTGGATTTTTTCAGAGGCATAAAAGAAAACCCGATGATGATCTTGGCTATCGACAGAATTCGTTTTTAGATAGTCTTCATACGCCGTTTTGGCTTCTTGAAGGCCGGCTTCTTGCAATTGCTTACGTTCCACATTCAGCTTAAGAATACCTTTAGCAAACGCCTTCGCATCCGCTTGCGATGTTCTAAAAAACAAATCGATCGGTTTAAGCTCGGCACTCATACGAGTGATCGCATTAATTTTAGGTGCGAGCTGCAAACCAATATCGCTAGTATCAAGTTTTTTATTATCCAAATTAAGTTCTGCAAGCAATGCTTTGAAACCAAAGTTAGTTACATTTTTAAACGATTCAAATGCGAATTTTAAAAGCGTTCGATTATCTTTAACCAAAGGAACCATGTCCGTCACGGTGGCAACCGCAAAATAGGGCAGAATAGATTTCAAATCCAATGCAACCGGGCTACCCTTTTCAATCCACTTTTTACATAAACCGCGAACAAGGTAAAACCCGACACCGCAACCACATAAGTAACCTAGTCCGGATTGATCTCCAGGCTGGTTTGGGTTTACGATCGCATAGGCTTTAGGTAAATCGTCTTGCGCCAAATGGTGATCGGTCACGATGACATCGATACCCAATTCACTTGCTTTTTCGCAGGCAGAATTACCCGTGATACCCACATCAACCGTTACGACGACATCTATGTTTTTTTCTACTTTTAATTGTTCAAGAACATGCGCATGCAATCCATAACCGTCGTTAGCTTTGGACGGCTGAAAGTAGTGTAAGTTTTTAAACCCCAGGGCTTTAAAACTTTCATACAGCAAAATAATTCCGGACGTGCCATCTAAGTCGTAGTCACCATAAATTAAAACAGTTTCCTGATTAACAAATGCATTCCACAACCGCTCGCTGGCCTTTTCGCAATTATCTATTTTGTAAGGATTTTCTAATGTTGAAAGCTTTGGCTGCAAGAAATCGAACATTTCTTGCGGGGTAGATAGATTAAATTTTTCCAAGTACGTGCGTAGCTTGGCCGGAATTTGATTATAAAAATCCAGAACGGCCGTTTTTTGAGCTGAGGAACCAGCAACCTGATTCCCATTCTGGATGTTTACGTCCGACATTAGCTACGCCTTACTTCCTAGGCTTTAGCTAGGAATTTCATTTTTTCAATAAAGATCATCATAGGAGCCGCCACGAATACAGATGAGTAGGTTCCAAAGAACATCCCAATCGTGATTGCAAACGCGATATCCGAAACCGTACCTGTCGAGAAAATCCACAAGCACAGAGCCGATGTGAATACGGTACCCGACGTAATGACGGTACGACTTAACATATCATTGATGGCTTTGTTAACGATATATTTAGATGATTTTCCGTGGTGTTCAGAATCTGTCTCACGAATCCGATCGAACACAACAATCGTATCATTCAACGAGTAACCGATTAGTGTTAAAATCGCAGCTAGGATCGACACATTCACTTCTTTACCCACGAAAACGAAGATACCTAAGGTAATGATCGCATCATGAGCCAAGCAGATAACCGCACCCGGCGAGTACTTGTAGTCAAATCGCAGCGACACGTAGATTAAAATAACCAACAAACTATAGAATACCGATAACAAACCATTACGTTTTAATTCGGCACCCACTTGCGGACCCACCGTATCTACACGACGGATTTCAGGTTGCTTGTCTTTAAATTGAGTGTCGATCATCGAACGAACTTTACCGATGGCTTCGTTCAACTTTGCGTTTGTTTCTTTGTCGTCTTTACCTTGTTCACCCTGGAAGCGGATGATGAATTCACTCGTGTCACCGAAACCCTGAACGCCCACTTCGCCGATACCTAAGCCTTCAGAAGCTTTACGGATATCATCCATAGTAACCGCTTGCGCGAATTTAACTTGGATTTCCGTTCCGCCTTTAAAATCGATACCGTAATTAACGCCGCCGACAGCTAAGTAAATCAAAGACGCTAGCACTAATAATAATGAGATACCGCCAAATAGTGGAGTTTTACCTACGAAATCAAAACGACCGTAGTTCTCGTTTTCGTTTGAGTTAACTTTTTTCTGATTCATGTGTAGCCCCTAAGCCTTTGCCAAGTGTTTATCAGACAAGCCGATAGAAATATTTTTAACATTCCATTTGTAGATCAGTGTATCCACGATCACTTTCGAGAAGAAAACGTTGCCGAAAAGAGTCGTTGCGATACCGATTAATAATGTAACCGCAAAACCACGAATTGGACCTGTACCGAAGTTAAGTAAGATAATCGCTACCGCAGCTACCGTTACGTTAGAATCCAAGATAGCCGACATAGCACGACTGTAACCTTCACGAATGGCTAACTTCCAGCTTGCACCTTTAACTAGTTCTTCTTTGATACGCTCTTGAATTAGAACGTTCGCATCGACCGCAAAACCTACAGTTAACGCGATACCCGCAATACCTGGAAGAGTTAATGTCGCGCCCAGTGCTGTTAACAAACCTAAACCCGAAAGCACGTTCACTGCAATTGAAGCCGAAGCGACTAATCCCATTGCACGGTAGTAAAGGATCAAGAATACGAAAATCAAGAATGCGCCCGCGTAGGCACCCATCTGGGCTTGACGAATGGAATCGGCACCCAAAGTAGGCCCGATACGACGTTCTTCTAATTGTTCAAGTGCCGCTGGTAATGAACCGGCTTTAAGAGCGGTAGAAATCATTTTTGCTTCATCAAGTGATTCTTGCTGATTTCTTTGGCCTAACGTAATCAC
>DDTZ01000019.1:16440-31997 GCA_002344565.1 Bdellovibrionaceae bacterium UBA2351
ATCGCCATACGTTTGTTGATGTTGTTTCCCGTAATATCAGCAAATTTGTTCGCGCCTGTTGGATTAAAACGCAAAGCCACTTGTGGATCGCCGAACTGACCGAACGAAATAGACGCGTCATCTAGGTCTGTTCCACCTAAATCTGTGTCGGCTCTTAAAACGTAGGCCAAAGACCCCGCATCCATCGTCCGTGCATTTTCAGCTTTGCCGAAATACACCACAGATTTATCCGGTATCTTGCCGCGTAGAGCTTCGTTAATTTTAGTTACGTAGTCAGAGTACTTCATCGACGCCATCGTGAAATTACCCGCTGTCTCGGCGTCTTTAATCCACTTTTGAACTTCCGCGTAGTTAACCGTGTCGTCAACGATCATGAAATCCAGTTTCGCTGTCGTATTGATTAACTTCTTCGCTTGTTCCGCATCGGCCATACCTGGCAATTGAACCAAAATACGATTATCACCTTGCTGAGAGATACTTGGTTCAGCCACACCGAATTCATCGATACGGTTACGAATTGTTTCAATCGATTGCGCGATCACTTTAGATCGTAAATCAACCAACTGATTATCTAGGTACCGATAGATCGTATATTTGTCTTTGCGCTCGATCATTTGAAGTACGGTGCCGTAACGGTCACCAATGTACTTATGCGCCTTATCCGCATCCGCCGCATTTTGGAATTCAAATTCCATTTCGCCTGTTGCTGCGTTTGTGACTTTGAAATTAACTAGCTCAACTTTTTCCGTCGCTTGCGTTGTTAATTCTTTTTTTAAACTATTCGCCTGACGAGTCGCTGTCTCTTGCATGACACCATTGATGTCAACGCCCATCACAAGATGAATACCACCTTGAATGTCCAAACCGTAATTTAATTTTTTCTTAGCTGGCCACCAATTAATTTTTGAGGTGTCCATGAAGTTAGGACTTAGTAAAACGATTGCGGCAAGAACGCCGGCAATAGCACCAATGACCCGCCATCTGTAATTTTCCATATTTTCCCCTTGCTCGATCCATTCTGTATATCAGTGTAAATCTCAGACATTGTGCTAAGTAAGGGAATAGATTGTCAAATACAGAAAGAGACTCTATGGGATTCCGTATTTTAGGGACGCTGGGTCGACTGACTTTAAAATGCTGATTATTTGAACAGATTTTAACGACTACAGACAAACCGTTTCTCAGATCGACGTTTGGACAAAAAAAACGCCCCATCATGGAGCGCTTTTTAAAGAACAATTCTAAAAACTATAGGCTATTTTTTAGCCGTTTCTTTCTGTGCCGCTTGAATCACAGACTGCGCGCTGCCGGCCACCTGTGTTTTAAGCATTTTGATTCGTACGCCTTCGGCGATTTCTAGAGTTACGAATTGGTCTGTTAAACCTTCGATGCGACCTAGGATTCCTGTTTGAGTGATGATTTCATCGCCGCGTTTTAATGCTGTCACGAATGATTGGTGTTCTTTTTGTTTACGCATTTGTGGGCGTAATAAAACAAAGTAAAGAATCACAAACATGATTACAAATGGGAATAGGGCTTCTAGCATGCCGGGTTGTTGTGGAGTTGCTGTTTGGGCTAACGCCATCGCTGGGGCTAGAACTGATAATAAAATTAAAGATCTTTTCATAATTCACCTCGTTAAAAGAAAAACCCTTGTACCTAATGGATTTGGGTTTGAATACATTATTCTAAAGTTTTTGCTTTGCTAAAACGTGTCATACAGTCTTGGAAATACTCTTCCCATGTGCCGTTTTCGATAGCAGTTCGTGCACGCTCCATCAATTTCATATAGAAATATATATTGTGAATCGTGTTTAAGCGCGCGCTTAAGATCTCGCCACTTAAGAACAAATGGCGTAAATACGCTTTGGAATAGTTCTTACATGTGTAGCAATCACATTCTGGATCTAATGGCGATGGATCGTCTTTGTATTCGTTGCGTTTGATCGAAACTTTGCCTCGCCAAGTGTAGATGGTTCCATTTCGGGCCACGCGGGTCGGCATTACACAATCGAACATATCGACGCCTGCATTTACGGCAATTAGCAAATCCGTCGGTGTTCCCACACCCATTAAGTAGCGCGGTTTATTGGCCGGCATGCGCGGAGCTACCTCTGGCAAGAGTTCGTGCATTAAATGAATGGGCTCACCGATACTAAAGCCACCCAAGGCATAACCCGGCAAATCTACTGATGCGACTTGATCAAGTGAGCGCAAACGATGCGGCAGACTCAATCCACCCTGAACGATACCGAACAACATACTTTCTTTACGAGTCATGGCTTCTTTCGAACGTTTGAGCCAACGATGGGTTAAGTCCATTGATTTCACGATTTGATCATCGGTCGCTGGATAACCAAGACATTCATCAAAGGCCATGATGATGTCCGAGCCAAGATCCATTTGGATCTCCATGCTTTTCTCTGGAGAAATAAAATATTTACTGCCGTCGATGTGTGAGCGGAACTCAACACCTTCTTCAGTCATTGTGCGCAGCTTGCTTAACGAGAATACTTGAAAGCCACCCGAGTCAGTTAGGATTGGCTTTTTCCAATTCATAAATTTATGAAGCCCGCCCATTTTTTGAATTAACTTTTCACCCGGACGTAAATGCAAGTGATAGGTGTTGCCTAAAAGGATTTGGGTGCCGCACTCGATCAACTCTTCGTTAGTCATCGCCTTAACTGTCGCACGCGTACCAACGGCCATGAAGACAGGGGTTTGGATTGTACCGTGAGCTGTGTGCAATTCCCCACGACGAGCTCTACCCACAGTCGCCTTAACTTTGAAATGCTTACCTTCACGAACGAGCTGATCGATAGCCACTTCGCCTACTGCAGACTGGACCGAAACTGTATCTGCTGCTGCCGTTACTTGTTCTGCACTCATTCTGCTCCTCGCTTCCAGTAGGTCAAATCACCGTAACTGAATAATCTAAATTTTTTTTCAATGGCCCATTGGTATGTTTTTAAAACGTTTTCTTTTCCAGCAAAAGCCATCACCAAGGCGATAAGCGTGCTTTGTGGCTGATGGAAATTGGTAAGCAAGCGATCCACCACTTGAAATTCAAATCCGGGGCGAATCATCAGATCGGTCGCGCCCGAGTAGGCATGATGCCGCAATTCAAATCTCCCCAAGGCCTGGCTTTCAAGACTCCTAACAACAGTCGTACCTAAAGCCCAAACAGATTGGCCATTAGCTTTGGCGTCTTTGATTTTTTTCCAATGGTGGGTTGGAATTTCTACCCACTCTTCATGCATAACATGCGCGTCCAAAGTTTCGGCCGTGACAGGCAAAAATGTACCCAAACCCACATGTAAAGTTAGCGTGATAACGTCGACGCCTTTGGATTTTAATAACTCTAAATCCTGAGGGCTAAAATGCAGACTGGCCGTCGGCGCCGCTAAACTGCCCGGTTTATCCGCCCATACCGTTTGATAGGCTTGATTTTCACCGGTGCGATTATGGCGTTCATTACGTGCTTTTTGAATATACGGCGGCAATGGCAATTCACCCACTTGGTTGAAATAGGCTTCATCCACAGGCTCGCTCAGTTTAATCGTCTGGGGAATTCCCTTTTGCACCAGCTCCGCTGTCAACCCCAGTGGCATCGGAATTTTATCGCCTAATTTTAATTTTTTAGACGGAAACAAAACCGTCCACACAGATGCCTTATCGTCCTTACCTAAAACCGAATGATCCGACGGACTATCTAAAAACAGAATCTCTAACCCGTCGTCCGAAAAAACTCGTCGTTTTAAAACTTTGGTGTCGTTAATGACTAAAATATCGCCGGCCTTAAACTGATTTAGAAATTCGGGCCAAGTCAGTTCTGAGTTGTGGCCACTAAGATTATATAGAACCCGGCTGGGATGCTGCGGATGAGTCGCGATAAGTTCAGGAGGATAATCAAAGTTTAATTCGGTAGTTTTCACGTTGGGACGTGATACCAGAAACGATTCCGTCAGGCAATTGGATTGCCTATTAATCTATAAGCTTCCCCAAAGCTCCATAAGCTCCATGAATTCGTCCGGAGATAGCTCAAAATACTCGACGCCGGCTTCGTTCAAGTTCATCCCTAGGGTCAGACTTCTACCGTCTAAATAGCTTAAAATAATTTTGGTTTGACCTCGCGGTGTTTTTCCCGGTTCGACTGTTGTTTTAGGTAAATCTAGATTATCAATAAATACCATCAGCGCATACACTTGAGCGGCATCTACGATGGCTTCGGCAGCCACACCGTTGATCGTTCCCATCTGCTGAAGGTTGGAAATGGAAAGGGTCATGTCATACGACTCGCGGCCGCTCCGAATGACTTGAATTGTATTTAGCTTAAGCGCTGAAATTTTTTCTGACATGAAAACAGGATAAGAACATTTTTGAATTTAAGCAAAAAAAAAGCGGAAGGCGTTAAGCCTTCCGCAGGAGACCTTACTCATGTCGGGGAACCACCAAACCCTCATGAGAGTGTCTCCAAAAAAACCAAAGGAGAAAATGAAACACTAGAACCACTAAACCCAATTAAAACTTATAATCTTTCCAAGGATTCAAAAGCCATCCTAGCTTTGTTACGAATCCTTGAGGGAGCCTTGCTTGTCATTCCGTTAACGTTCCACTTTTAACTCAGCGACTTCCCGTCTTGTCAGGCTTTCTTCATCCTTGAAGCGCCCTTCATTAGTAAGACGCCTCACCCCCTTCTGGGGGTTAATGACCGGGACGGTTTTTGTGATTTTTTTTAAATTTTTTAGCTACCTAGCTTAAAACGCTATAATTTCACTTTAAGACGAGAACTAGACTGACGGTCTTTATATTTGGTTTTGATTCCAAATTTTGATGTGTTCCGGTAGCGGCGGGCTGTCTATTTCGACCTTAGCCAATGACAAAATTTCCTTAGGAGTCACAGAACCTCCGGACTTTCTTAAAAAGCGGGCACGAACTACGGCATCGGCAATAGAATCACCGCCTCTTAAAAAGCGCTGCTGCAGAATAAAGGCCTTATCATCCCACCCTAGGACGCTCGTTTCTATATAGAACCGATCGAAAAGCTTTAAAGATTTACGAAAGCGAATCGTTTCCGCAACGACCACTGGATACATTCCGTTTTTATTCAAGTCCGTCCACAAACCCGCTCGAATCATTAAATCGACGCGGGCCAAATCCATAATCGACAAATACACGCCGTTATTCATATGCCTTAAGACATCCAAATCAGTCGGCGAACAGCGAAATGGGGTTAAGCAGGGCCCCAGCACCGAAACCTTTGTGCGAAACCGAGCCAAGATAGACACCAGAATCAAACGTATAAATAAATTCATGCTCACGAGTATTTCACCCTCGGCAAAAAAAGACAATACCCTAAACTCAAAGGCTCGTGACTGTATTCTATCCGAGACGATCCCTAATCCGATTGCAGTTCTTTCAATATATTATCGGCGCCACTCTGCTTGAGCATTTCAAAAATACCCTGGGTACTGACGAAGACAGTTCGGAAACGTGACGACCGAAAAAAACTTGAATGTACGCTAGAATACCCTATCGATGCATAGTTGACGCCTTGGATTCTACCTTTAGTATTAACGACAGGACTACCTGAAGAACCTATATTGGAATCCAAATCTGTATAGACATTCAACTCTGTAGCCGCAGGGATGGCATCACGCGACCGAATGTGAGGCGAAGACCGCTGCGATTCTGACCAGTGTAATCTAAAAGTGTTGGCATTAACGATAGCAAATCACTTCGTTTATCTGCCAAGCGATCTAATTTATCCTTCAATTCTGTTTCCGTTTTCTTCACTGGCGCCAGAGTTTCATTTAACTAACATAAAAGTTCCAAAAATCGATCGACCTTACAATCCAGTTGTCCCAGCAACGCCGTATCTAATAATGCCTCCCGCTGCTTGGGATCCGTTAGAGCTGTCCCGTTGAGAAGCTCTTCCAATCGTTCCTCTGGGCTCAAGCGGCCCACAATCAAGGACACGACGAACGGAGCCCTCGTTTTATTTTGCCGAGTCTTTGAGTAAGGCATTTCTTTTTTCCGGATCATTTTGAATTTCAAGAAGCCGACTTGCCACCTTCATTTTTAAGAAATTGTTCGTTATTCCCTTCGCACTACCCAGCTGAAGAGGAATATAAATCTGTTCCATTTCAGAATAAATTTGTTTGTATTGCTTTAACATGGCCTCAAGTTCTAATGCGTGCGCTGATGGGGCCAGTAACGAACGAGCTCGAGCGACCATCTGTCTTTCAAATTTCAACATTTCGAAAGCGTTAGACTTAAAATGGGCACCTGATCGCTCCTCGTTCTCTAGCTCTTGAACTTCTTGCCATAAAGACTTTCCATCCATGTTAACTTCAGCGGCCCGCCGAGGATCGACGTGAATATACGCTCTCAACGCTTTTGCCGTCGTAGACGCTTTTGCAAAAGCGAAGGGTTTTTCGACCTGACTTTCAAATGTCGTTTTTTGTTTTAACGCACTTTCGGCTCGGGCCGTATGCCATGGAAACCCAGCCATCATCAAAGGTTGATGTTTTAAGACAGGTGATAAATCAAATTTTAAAAATGTAGGTGGTCTATACGGCTTGCCGTTTTTGTAGACTCGCAACAAAGCAAAGTCTAAGTGATATCTAAATGCAACCTCAGGATTTAGACTGTAGGCTTCGTCCACGTTGTCAAACCCAAAGCTAGCAATTGAAGCACTAGGAATAAAAACGGCGCGAATATCTGTAAACACTTCGTAGCATGTCATCACCATCTGCCGGCTAGATTGAGTTTCTTCGCGAATCCTACATTCTGTTTCCATATTTTCGAATTTAGGTCCGTGTTTAGAAAAAATCTCTGCAGAAACACTCGCGCGCTCGGCTGTGCTTAAATTATCAAGGTTGATATTGAGGTCCGACAAAACCTGTGTCACATCAAAAGTCCAAATAACCCGTTTGGCTGCAATGTTCTTAACCTTTATTTCTTCTTCTAACGAAGGGGCAAAAATCGTTTTATCTCGGAACTCTGGCCAGTCTGAGTCGACAACATGAAAGTTGGTCAGCAACAATCCATCTTGAGAAACAAAACTTCCCGAACCACCGCCTAACTGTACCGCAGCAGAAATCGAATCCCCTACAGCTCGGTCAGAAAAATGTAAACCGTATTTTCTTTCGAACTCTCGCTTCGCTTGGACAGATTGGCTAGTTGTCCAAAAGCCCTCATCCGCTTTGGCAACACCCAAAACGAGAACAAAAAAAAGAATTAGAGTCGATCCAAATGAGTTAATAACCTACTCCTAGGCACAAGGGCTAAATAGCTAATTAGGAGTTGGTAATGAAACACCTGTTCCACACCCAAACCGTATATACTTATCTAAGATAAGAAATTTTGCTCAAACTGTATTCACTCTATACAAAATAAGGCACTTTAATGGCCGTCAAAAGTCATGACTGATCAGCACCGGTTCTTGACATCAAACAAATAAAAATTCTAATATTCTAGGACAAGTGCGCCCGTGGTGAAATTGGTAGACACGTACGCTTGAGGTGCGTAAGCCGAAAGGTGTCGCGGTTCAAGTCCGCGCGGGCGCACCAATCTAGCAAGTATTCAAACTCCGATGCCCATTCCTGAGACATAATTAACACTTTTACTTTAGTTCACCTGAATTTCAGGATACGCATACATGATTACATTCCTTACAGCGCCATCCTGAAAACTACACGTTCCGTTGGCTAAATAGTCCCCATGCCCTTGATAGGCTCCCAAGTTTGGAGAGTAAATACATCTGTCACCACTTTCGCAAAGCCCGTTGTCGTTTCCAACCCCGTCAGTAGATATTTCTAACGCATTAATTAAAAAGGTAATGGGCGTAGTTTGTTTATTTGTTACCGTTTTATCTCCATGAACAGCCTCTGGACATATCGAGTCTGACACAAATGCCGAGTTGGCGTTCACGCCATTATTACTTTTATTTAGAAAAGGACTGGCAATCGAATTAAAACGATGATCGCTAATAAAGCAATTTCCGGTCAGACAGTGCGAGCCCGCGCCTGGTTGTGTCACCCACATTCTAAAGAAATTTTCAAAATTTACCCAATCCGTAATGCTTGCAAACGGGATAGACCCGATTGATGGAGAGGTTTGATTGGCTGCGTCCGTCGCAATACCCACTAGAAAATCAACCTGGTATGAAGACGGAAAAAAGATCCAATTAGCATCCGATAGCCCAACATTACCGCAGTTTGTAGTGACTGTTCCTGGATTTGTCCTCATTGCATTGGCCGAACAACGTCCTGTATTGGCGTCATCATGTATCGCAATATTTTCCGTAAACGCCACATTACTTGCATCCACAGAAATGGCTGGCGTCCATGGATCACCAGCGGAAAATCCCATTTGGGATAAAATATGTCCGTCCCCATTTACTTCAAGCATTGTGTAGCCTTCGACCAACAGGGTTTGATTAATCAAATTTGAATTTCCCGCAACCAATAGATCCGTGGTATTGGCTTGAACTGTCGTCACGTGGTGAACCGTGTTCCGATCTCCCAATATGTTCAAGTTGTTCCTAGAATAGGAAACTAAACTATCCGAAACAATATTATCCGCCCCTTCCACGACAAGCGCATGGCCGGTCGCCGACAAACCCAGGTTTAAATGACTTAAAATATTGCCATCGGAACTTCCGTACAGAGTCATTAAATTCCAAAAGCTACCACCGCCATCTGTGCTGTTTGCAATACGAATATTTTTAAATCTACTGTAGCTTGAGTTACTCACTGACAAAACGGTGTATGTCCCCCAGGCCTGCTGAATTTTGATATCCACTAAAAACAAATTTTGAGACAATTCAGTATAAATAGCTTCGCTGGTGCCCGTTTTCTTAATATCGATTTTTTTTAATACAAAGTTTTTAGCTGTGTGTAGAAAAAATATCATATCCCCAAATGGCGTCGACGACGATTTATCTGAAAATGAACCTTCAAGCCAAGTATACTTTTGATTACCTGATGCTATAAGGCATTTATAATTTGCACCCGCTGTTTCAGCGGAACTACCTTCGCAGTTGTTCACTGTTCCGTTGTAATAGAGCGTAGCACCGTCTTTCACTACGATTCCGATTTGATCAGTATCAATATTAATCCCAATGGTATCCGTGTCATTTGAAACCACGAAAATGGTTCCCGCGGCCGTACTTGAAGTCAGGCTCAACACGGATGCCGAAGAACTGGGAAGTTCCTCAATTGGATTTCTCCCCGATTGAATGCTCCACCATTTTTGCGAGGAGCTGACCCCGATCGAAACGCCTGATTGTTTTAACTCAACAAAGTTAGCTTTCCAATCCCGGGCCGTAAAATCGATGATGTCTGAAAGACCTTTATTATCTTGAAACCCAACGGAATAGAATGTAACGCCGCTACCGGGAGGCTGATTGGTTTTACAAAACCAAGAAAACGCGTTTAACGAATCTGTCAGGGTTAAGTTGTCACAGCTACTCATCATCCGCAACGACACCTTTAGTTTATCTCCCCCATGTAGGCAGGCATCGATGGCCGCGCTTTCAGTCCCATCACAGGCGACGTCGGGTTGCGATACCAAGTCCGTTCCCCCATTATTACCTTTGATGAATTTTAAAAAGTCGGCTCCATTCAAAGGATAAACTTTCTCTACAACAAGGTCGTAGAGCGTTCCCGGAGATGTATCTGGGCTTTTAGGAGCTTCATTGGAAGAACTTACTAAGGAGGTGATTCGAGAGTTTAAAAAGCAACCTTGAATAAAAATCGAGGCAGCAAATAATATGAGCGTTCGATTTCTAATCTCAAAAATGGTCATCAACCAACCCTCGATGTATTCTATTCGGTGTTAGTTTTATTTTACTTAAAAACCAGACGTATCATTTTGATTCGTTGTAGGTTTATTTTTTATTAAAAAAATCTTGAGCTACCTATAGACTTCGCTATTAAGCTTTACCGGCTTAGCAACAGTCTCTCTAAAAATCAGCTGGGTACCAGCATTCAGGACGAGGCTGGCCTAAGGCTCCCGCAATCAGTGTGTCTAATCGGCACTGCGGAGTTGGATAGAATCGGCTATCCAAATTGATCTCTTTGACTACGGTAGGATCAAAACTTTCAAAGCTGATTGTTTGTGTATCGCTTTTACTGATCAGTCGAAGATTTATAAATCCCCGCATCGCCGCAAAGGTCCTAAGACAATGATGATATTCTTTAGATTCAATTTCAAATCGAGATCCGCATTTTTTTAACGCCACTGGAAGTTCCACCTTTTCGGTTAGGGGCAACTGATCCCAAATTTTTGGTAAACACACACGAGCCGCATAGTAATCAGATTGCCCTTCAGTCGAAGACGGAAAGTCACTACTATCCAAAGCAGATGGATCTTTGAACGGAGCACCTCCGATGCCATGACCCAGTTCGTGACATAAAACTAAGGCTGCGGAGTCAGCGTCGAATCCGTCTAATTTTAGCATTCCGCCAGTAATCGTGATTTCATGAAATAGAGCACCCGTCTTTGAATCCAAATTTTGGACGTACGAGGCTAAAACAAGATCTATGTTTAACCATTCAAAATTACCGATTTTCCGATTAAAAAAAATAGACTCTTTTTTGATCGCTAGTTCGTCAGAGTAAGCTTTATGAAATGCCGAAAATACGGTTTCAATTTCCGTAGAACTAACTTGGGCTCTTAATTTTGTGGCACTTACAAAGCAAGCAACAACAACCAGTACTAGAATTCGAAATTTCATAAATAGACCTCTGTGAGAACCTACCCATGTTTACCACAGTTTGTGGCTAATTTTTCAATTTTGAAATGTTTTCAGTATCGAATTGTTTGATCAAGCCAACGTTCGAATTGATCGCTCGGCATGGCTCCGGACTGCCGGGCTACTTCGACACCATTTTTGAAAACTAGGATCGTTGGAATGCTTCTGATACCAAGGCGTCCGGCTGTCTGTTGATTTTTTTCAGAGTCTAGCTTTACAAACACCACTTTTCCGGCGAACGTATCACTCGCCTCTTTAAACGTAGGAGCAAACGATCGGCACGGACCACACCACTGAGCCCAGACATCAACCACAACAGGGAGAGGTGATTTTGCAATAAGTTTTGAAAAAACGTTGTCGCTTCCCTCGATCAGGGCACCATGCACAGGAAGCTCTGTCTTGCAGGCTCCACATATAGCGGCCTTCCCCGACTCCAAATCGACGCGGTTTAGTTGTCCACACTTTTCACATACCGAATAGGTTTTTGCCATTTCTAAGACTCCTTTTTAAAGAGCGAGTATGACCTTTTCAAGATCACTTTCTGCTTTTAATATCGAATCACTTTTTTCAACACCGTTTACAAATTCCAGCATCATTGTTGGACGCATGGCTTCGACAATAACTTTTCCCACTGCAATTTCCCGGACGACAATATTACACGGAATAAGCAGTGCCACGTCCGTCGATTGCCGAAAGGCTTCCAATGCCAGCCGCGGATTACAGGCACCAAGAATCACACACGGATTAATTTTTTCATTCAATTTTTCTTGAATCTTCTGATCAAAATCAATTCTAGTGAGAATGCCAAACCCAATGGGTTTAAGTGCCTCGGTCACTTTCACACAAACGTCGGCTACATTACCAGAAACTTCTTTTTGAATTGATAGATTATCCATACAGCTCCCAAAATCCGAATCGTGTTTTCATATTTACTCTCTCACCGGTATTTTTAAATAGGGAGTCCCATTTTCTTCCGCTTTAGGGAGTTGACCAGCGTCTATATTCACCTGAACACTTGGTAAAAGTAGTCGCGGAGCCGCTAGCATTTTATCACGATTGTTTCTGAACTCGACGAAACTCTCTTTCGTTGTTTCGGCGTTCAGTTGAATATTCTTTCGTTTTTCTTCACCAATGGTCGATTCAAACGCTAACGGACGACCTTTAGGTTGATAGTCATGGCCCACAAAAACTCGAAACTGTTCGGGCAATTTATATATTTTGTCATGAACCGAATGATAGAGTTCGCCCGCGCTTCCTGCCGGGAAATCGCATCGTCCTGTCCCATAGTCAGGCATAAACAAAGCATCACCTGTAAAAACGGCGTCCCCTATGACGTAAGTTCCACAAGCGGGCGTGTGCCCCGGAGTATAAAGAGTTTCGATCTCTAAAGATCCCGCCTTGAGTGTCTTTCCTTCTTCAAGCAAAAGATCGAACTGACTTCCATCCGTTTTAAAATTAGAACCAAGATTAAAAACAGATTTGAAAACTTTTTGAACATCTGTGATTCGAGCCCCAATCCCGATTTTTGAACCGGGTATTTTCTTTTTTAATACTTGAGATCCCGACACGTGATCGGCATGGGCGTGAGTTTCAAGAATGTAGTGAACCTTTAACCTGTTCGACGTTACATACTCTAAAACTCTGTCAGCGGAACCCGTAGACATTTTCGAAGACGCTTGATCATAATCCCACACGGGATCAAGTATAACAGCGTCTCTGGTTGATGGATCAAATGCGACGTAGGTTAGCGTCCATGTAGCTTGATCAAAAAATTCTTTTACAATTGGTTGCATATTTTACCTCGTTTTATGGGAGTAGAAAAATTCCTCTGCTATATTTATAACTCTAATAGAAAATTTACGAATCAACTATGTGCCAGCTCATGATTTTTCATATAATTCCACAACTCTTGGCGTTAAATCACTGGAACCGTTTCTTTAACACTTTGACGCCTCATCATCGAAGAGTAAAATCGCGCCAGCGTCGGGTATTGATCAGACCAAGTGAAATCTTCACTAAATCTAAGTCCGATATATCCGAGCGCGCTAATGACCGCAATGTCAGCGACGCCAAATTCAGTTCCGTAAAAATACATTTTATCTCCAAGTATTTTTTCTAGTTCTGCCAATCCTCGGTGGACTTTACCAAACTGGCGGTCTATCCACCACTGGTGCTGCAGTTCTTTGGGTCGTTTCTTTCGTTCAGCAAACAGACATAGCGAAGCATCCATGATGCCGTCGGCAAGAGCTTCAATTTGCTTTACCTTAATTCTTTCAATTGGATTGTCTGGAAATAATTTAATAGAGGCTATGGTTTCTAGATATTCTGTAATTACCCTAGAATCATAAATCGCTTCCCCGTCACCGGTAAGCCAGACAGGTACTTTACCCAGCGGATTTTTTTGAGGAACGCCGGTGTCGTCGTTCCAAGGAACGTCGACCACCATTTCAAAATCAATTTTTTTTTCAAGGGCTGCGATGCGGACCTTGCGCGCGTAGGGACTAGTTAGCGAGACTATGAGTTTATGCTTTTGCATATGTTTTTCCTTTCAAGTTGTTAAAATGAAAAAATAGTTTGCAGTTGAAGCCATTCAAAACGTTCCGACGATTTGGGTGTTTTCATATAGCCAGTCGTATTGAAAATATAGAATTCTATATTTTCGGTAATGTATCGAACGCCGATGCCAAATCGATTTTCATTGAATCCGCTGGAAAATTTACTTCGCCCTTCGGGCACATAGAAGACTTCATCGTACACAGAAACCCCAAACGCGTGCTGCGGAATAAAGTTAAGCTGAAGTCGATTGCGAGAACGAAGATAAACAAAATCATCGGATATAAAACTTCTCTGTTCTAATCCAAGCCTAAACACACCTGACACTTTATTTTCTATAGTGAAATTGTAGAGGCCAAACTGATGTAGCCGTCTTTCATCTGATCCCATGTTGAAATCTACATAGGCTCCGCCAACTAAATACGCCCAAGCACCAAGCCGCCCTCCCCAAGATAACCTATAAAGATCCAGAAACTTTTCAGAAAATAGGTCGCCGCGATCACGTCTCACGTATTCAGCGAATATCTGTTGCCCCTCGGTAAGTCGTTTTCTAAACTGGAACATGCCCCAGTTCTCGTGCCGAGCAAATAGCTGTAGGCTAAACGTCAGGATAAGAAAATAAATTGAAAGTGTACGTTTAATATCGCGCATCTTTAGGTCGATCTCCTTTTGGCCAATCCTTCTTTTTATTTTTGAAATCAGGACGACTTTGTTGTGTGAAATAGCCGGCTACGTCCCAAGCTTCATCATCGGATAGCGTGCCGCCTTGTCCTAGCGGCATATTTTTCTTAACAAAGCCCCCAGCGGTATGAAGGCGCGCCATTCCCGCACCGATGTTAAAAGCATTCGCTCCCCAAAGCGCAGGATAGACAAGCTGTCCTTCCTCTGTATAAAGTCCTTGTCCGTTGTTTTGATGACAATAGGCGCACTTTGATTCATAGACCGCCTTGCCGGCTTGCAAATTCGGCAGTCTATCCAATACAAGTTTTGGCATTCCACTGCCTTGAATATCTTGTCCAATCGCATAGCCTTTAGAGAGCCACGTCATGTAGCTGATAATATCTGTCATCTCATTGCTTTTTTCTGGAAGTCTCCGCCCATTCAGGCTTCTCTCAAAGCAATCATTCACTCGATCAATTAAAGTATCTACTTTGCCCGATCGAGATCGGTATTGTGGAAATCTGGCTACAATTCCAACCCATGGGCCGGCGAATTGAGTCGTCCCCGAATTTAAATGACAGCTCGTGCAATTAATTTTCGCTCCCACAAACTGAGGCAACGTTTCGAAGGTGTGTTCAAGGTAATTCTTGCCTCGAAGTATACTTTCCCCGTATGCATCATCAGGTACGGTCGAAAGTTCAGGTGCTCTAAAAGGTTGAACAACTTTTTCCAGAAGTGGTTCTAGCGAACGTGTTAAAACGCTATCGGAACCGTCACTGGTGCTTTTTTTTGCGGCTTTGTTTTTACCTTCGCTTAGCGCGTGTCCACTCAGAACAAAAAGCAAGCCGGCCAATACAAATAGGAGGCCTACCACAATTGACGCTGTCGAAACGAGTTTTCTATATCGTGTTGCTGGATTCATATTAAATCCTTTCTGGTAGTATTAGATTACCTTCAGCGGGTTCAGGGGCATGATGTGCTGGCACATAATTCGACTCGAAAATTTGGCAAAGCCTGGCGTCATATTAATGTTTCACAAAATGATCTAGTTCTAATATGATACGGACATGGAATGGAAAGAACTATGGTCTGACTTGCCGACGGAAATAAAGTGGCAGTTTGAATCCCACTCAAAATCAATTGAATTAAAACGAGGAGAACTCGTTTACCGACAAGGCGATATTCCAAAGGGAATGTATTTTGTAAAACAAGGACTTGTTGGACTTATGTTAATTGGACAGGCTAGCGGAAAAGAACATTTGCTTCGATTTTTTCGGCAAGGCCAATTTTTTGGTCATCGCTCGTTGTTTTCTAACGAAGGCTATCATGGGACATCCGTCGCTATCGAGCCTACCGTTCTAAAACTAGTTCCGAAAGAAATAATAATGATGGCTATTGAAAAGCAACCCGCTTTACTTCGCGATGTGGTGAATGTTCTTTCTAAAGAGCTTCGACGATGTGAAACTCATCAGGTCATGATTCTGGAAAATCAAATTTTAGTTAGAACAGCTCAAGCCGTTGTGTATCTAAAAGATCTTCATCCTGAACACAATTGGACTCGTCAGGAAATTGCAAATTTTTG
>DDTZ01000115.1 GCA_002344565.1 Bdellovibrionaceae bacterium UBA2351
ACTTGGCACGAAGACGATTGTATTTCGGCGTCATCATGAACAAAGAACTTGCGGTCATAGCCCTTTTAAAAGTGCGTCTCGATAGTCTTCGCCGGGAAGGTCCATACGGAGATAAGGATTTCTTTCTGTAGATGAATTTCTAAAATGAACCTTTCCTTGGATTAGAAGCGATGTAACGGCCAACAATACAACTAAGACCGCCACCGATGTAATACGGTAGAAGCCGACGATTTCTTTAAAGTCCCTAAACATTTGTTCAAGCTTTTCTAATTGGGAAATTTTCATTTCTATATGACTTAGTAGATAATCGGACCCGGCGGATGGGTATCGTCATCCCCTCCCAATAGAAACGAAATGACCATCAACAAAAAACTGCAGCCAATGATGTAATAAAAATCAAGCGCCAAAAGGGACCAAATCAAAACTCCGATGCTAACTAAAAACAATGTTCCAAGAATTCCTTCACGCTTACTTCCTCCGCTATATTTTTTGTCAAATTTTTTTGGAACTATGTACATCGGATGACCCTTCAATTAGTTGTTTAAAGACGAAAAATTTTGAGTTTCACATTCTATCGCTTCGGAGCTTGACATCGCCGAAAAAGCAAATCGCGGAAAATTTTGGTAAACTAACAAGAAGAGACAGAAAAAAAATGCGCAACTAAGCCCATAGGCTACCTCTATTGGCATCTTCCAAACACTACTGGCTACCGTTTCGACTTTCGCGTCCGGATCAAAAAATTTAACGGTTCTTTCGAAGCTATCCCTCATATAGGTCAGGCCACCCTTTGCATAAAAGGGCTCGATTAGTTTTCGAAAACCACTATTTAATGAAATCTCGTAATCGACTTGATAGGTCGACTCATGTTCGTTACCGCTTTTGGTACTAATAATCTTTGATAGGCTCTGAAAGTTTTTAGATTGCATTACCATTCGGTTTTTTATCTCGTCAACCTCAAGCACTTTCACTTCGGTAAGGTACTCTCTACCTTGTGTAGTTGCGACCATTTTATATTCTTCGCCGGGGTAATTTCTTCTGCTATTATCCGTTCGTTCAATAGATTTTATATAGTTAAAAATTTTAAGACAAATTGAGTCGTCATTAAGGCCCCTATTTAGTTCGTCTAAAGGTATCTTTAAGGTGGATTTGAAAGAAATTTTAATCATAGTTCGATAATTATGACACGGCGACAATGGGCAACCAGTCAATTTTTTTACCGGATCATTTTAGTACACGCGATAACTATCTGTTCTACTAAATGAATCAAAATGGTTTAATATCTATAATGCACGATAGAAATTTTCTGTATATTGCCCTTTTAGGATTTGGTTTATACTGGCTATTGAAAAGTAGTCCAAAAGCCATCTATGAAGACGACTATGTTGTAGCGGAAGCCACTTCACATATATCCTCTACTGAAGCAAAACCTTCCAAATTCGAAATAGATATTTTGGTCTCTAGCAAGAATGATAATAGACCGATAGTTCAAAAAATCAAATCTCCTTTAGAATCCAAAAGAAACCCGGCCTCTAAGGCTTCTATTACTCAATCAATGGTTCAGGCAAAAAGTTTAGGCGCAGTAAAAGAGTACATCGAAATATTCTCAGGACTCGATACGCGGCCGTGGCTCTATAGTCTGAGACCTGGCGACATGGAAGGGAAAATAGGAGTCATTTGTAACAAATGCGGGAAAGACCACTCGGCTGATCTATTCACGCGATTAATAGACTTGCAGGAAAATGATAGAATTTATTTGGAGGAAAGCAATTCTACTGCGTTTATTGTCAATGCCATATATGAAAGATCTAAAAGTATTTCGTTCGTCAAAGGAGATGTTCCGCGGGCAACAGAAACAAGTTTGTCCTTGATAGACACACCCACGTGCAAAATCAATCTTTCGGCGAGGGAACTACCCACATATCAAGTTACCGTAAATTCGTTTACGGTAGGAAAAACCGAGCCATTTAAAATATCGTCTAAAATTTCAGGAGTGCGAATCTATAGAAAAAGCTTCGGACAAAAACCTGACATATACCGCGGTATTGAATCTATCGAATGTTCCGTGGCTTCGGCCAAGGATAATGACGAAAAGTATCTACAGCTTAATATGCGTCATCTGGCAGCGACTCTAGGGACCAACGCTAGATGGTATGGGGCCAAATCGAAAACGGGCGATTTCAAGCACTGAAAAAGCTAAAAATTATTCAACAAAAAATACGGGATCAACACATACAACGAAACGTCTCGTACCAAATAGTAGGCGAACACGGCCGCGAACAGTTTCCAGCCGTACTTTCTGAAGGAGGCCCTTAGTCCTTCATTTTTTATACTAAGAGCCATTTGTTTCATCTGTTGCATACACGTCTCCTTTTAAACTATTTCACTAATTTACTTTCAATCAGAGCGCCGTATTTAGGGTCGCACTTTTTGAAGTTTTCTAGGTTTGGTCTAATGATGGATTCTGGAAGGCCTTTCATCGTTCCTGCAATCACCGTTGTCATTCGTTCTTGCTCTTCATCTGATAATAATCGAAACAGGTTTCCGGCTTGAGTGAAATCATCATTTCCCTTGTGCTGATCATGACGATCGACCGTTCCCGATATTTTCAGTGGTGGTTCTGCGACGCTGGCGTCTTGTACCGGGCCACCGAAGCCATTTGGTTCATAGTTGTCTTTCGTTCCCATGTTGCCATCGAATCTCATCGCGCCATCGCGCTGGTAACTGGCGACTTCGTTTTTGGGACGATTCACTGGCAAATGCTGATAGTTTGCCCCGATTCTGTATCTCTGGGCATCTGGATACGCAAACAGTCGAGCCTGCAGCATTTTATCCGGAGAGGCACCAATTCCTGGGGGTAAATTTGCCGGCGAAAATGCCGCTTGTTCAACTTCAGCAAAATAGTTTAATGGATTGCGATTAAGCTCAAGCACACCCACCTCAATTAGTGGATAGTCTTTGTGTGGCCATACTTTCGTTAAATCAAATGGATTCAAGTGATATTTATCCGCATCGAGCTCAGGCATGATCTGCACTTGCATTTTCCATTTAGGAAACTCTCCGCGCTCGATGGCTTCGAATAAATCACGACCCGCATAATCAGGGTCTGTTCCTGCCAGTTCAGCGGCGCGCTCTGGAGTTAGATTTTTAATTCCTTGCATGGATTTCATGTGAATCTTGATCCAAAAACGTTCGCCTTTATCGTTCCAAAATGAAAATGTGTGCGATCCAAAACCATGCATAAACCGATAGCCATCAGGAATTCCCCGGTCGCTAAATAATGTTGTTATTTGGTGAAGCGCTTCCGGAGCCTTCGCCCAGTAATCCCACATGCGACGAGCCACTTTGTATCCTGTTTGCGGATCACGCTTTTGCGAGTGAATAAAATCAGGGAACTTCAAGGGATCCCGTTCAAAAAATACCGGTGTGTTATTACCAACGATATCCCAGATACCCTCGTCAGTATAAAACTTTACAGCAAATCCACGCGGATCACGTTCGGTATCCGCAGATCCTTTTTCACCAGCCACTGTAGAGAATCTTAAAAAGATATCTGTTTTTTTGCCAATCTTTGAAAACACGGCCGCACGTGAGTATTTTGAAATATCATGAGTCACTGTAAACGTTCCATATGCACCCGAACCCTTCGCATGAACAACGCGTTCGGGAACACGCTCTCGATTAAAGTGCGCTAGCTTTTCTATCAAATGCATATCTTGCATCAACACCGGTCCACGCGGGCCAGCCGTGATGGAGTGTTGATTTTCGCTAACTGGATGACCACCTAAGGTTGTTAATACTTTTTTAGACATTGTGTTTCCTTTCGTTAACTAGGTTCATTTTAAAAAATGACAACCAAGCTTTTAATTTTCTGTTAAAATTTATTTTTGAATTTTTTCTTAAGATTTTAAGAACATCACCCCGGCCAAACATTTGTGCGTATAAAGCCGCCGATAGGCCTTTCTCGTTAGTGAGATCAATATCTGCCCCATGCGACAAAAGCAGACGTACGATCCCGCCATGTCCTTTAAAAGCGGCACCCATCAGCAATGTATTGCCCCCAAAATCGCTGTCATTGGCATCACCACCCCAGCTTAATAGCAGGGCTGTAATATCTAAATGGCCATGATAACTCGCCAGCATTAGTGGTGAATACCCCTTGGCGTCTTTAAACGCTAATACCTGATTTTGGTCCGCCGTCGCGAGGGAACTAAAGTAGTGATAGTCGCCTTCCCGTGCGGCCCGCATGGCCTGATCTTGAAGGCCGGGCTGTTGATTTCTATAGTCGTTATAGTTTCTCATTGGATCTACTCCTTCTCTACAGTTATAGATTCGTCGTAATCCAGTTTTTTATCCAATACTTGATTCCGATTAGGCTATAGGTTATTCCTATAGTTAATGAAGACAAATATAAGCATAAGACATATCGAATACGCTCTAGCCCTAAAGAAACATGGTACATTTAGCGCTGCAGCCAAAGCGTGCCATGTATCACAGCCCGCTTTGAGTGAAGCCATTCAGAAATTTGAATCGGATCTTGGATCCGTAATATTTGATCGCAGCAAAAATCCGATTGAAATCACAGACGTCGGCGAAGTTCTGCTTAAGCAATGCGAACAGGTTATGTTGGAATGCCAAAACTTGTTTGAAATGGCTGATACCTGGAATGATCAGGTTCGCGGAGTATTAAAACTAGGGTTAATTCCAACACTAGCGCCATCACTGATCCCGCTATTCTTGAAATCATTTCGTAAAAGGTTTCCCGACGTAAAAATTGAAATTACTGAAGTAGGCACTGAACAACTGCTAAAAAAACTAGATGAGGGTGATATCGACGCCGCTATTTTATCAACGCCTTCGACAGCTCCGGGACACTTGCTGGAAAAGCCCTTGTTCTATGAAGCGTTCCTAGTATATGCAGGAAAAAGCAATGATCTGCTAAATTCTGAAACGGTCGCATTCCCCGATCTGCAGGATCAAAATTTGATATTAATGGATGATACCCATTGCGTACGTGATCAGATCCTATCAATCTGCGAACGCAAGAAAGAACCTTCAACGAAAACCACTGTACATGGCGGAATACAGACACTGCTGACAGTGGTTGATGAAGAGAACGGATTTACACTGGTACCGGAACTCCTATCATCCGTAGTTAAGAAAAACCAACTACGCGCCATCAAGTCGTCTAATTTCTATAGAAAAATAAGTTTGCTTTATAGAAAGTCACATCCAAAGAAGCGAATTGTTGATTTGCTAATAAAGGAAATTGTGGGCAACTTGCCAGAACATATTCCAACAAAGCTAACACAAAAGATTCAAGTCGTTGATCCTAATAAAAACCGATTTTAATAGAGCCAATTGCGGCCCTGTTAGATCAAGTTCGTCCAAACTCTAGACAGTTTTGACAGTGAATTGTATGGCATTGGCTTGCATATAAATCTCTGCATGCGAGCTAAAGTCGTAACCCTATTTATCGCTACAGTTCTAATATTGCTATCGGCTACCATCGCTAGCATCCACAATCGAGAATTTGCCAAACAGCCAAACTCACCCGCCAAGATCGAACGACAAGCGCAGATTCAGCATAATCTTTCAAATATGTAGATAAACCCGATTTTGGGCATAAAAAAACCAGCTCTAGGCTGGTTGATTTAAATCTTGCCTCACCTTTGGTGAGAGATTGGTAGGGAGTACAGGATTCGAACCTGCGACATCCACCTTGTAAGGGTGGCGCTCTACCAACTGAGCTAACTCCCTGTCGGTAAAAGAGAGTCTTGTTTAACAAAGACCCTCGGGGTTGTCACGCTAAAAGTTTATTGCAACTTAGATCGGCAGTTCGGGCTCGATAATGTGCTTGGATTCACACGTGCCATCGAGAAATGAGTGAATGTATAGCTATTAATTGGAGCTACGGACATCATCACCACGTTTCCTTCATATGCAGATGGTACTTTTTTCACAAACGAGCTCGCTGCAAAATTTCTAAGGTTCACACGATAAACTTCGCGATTTTGAGCATTTCGTAAAGTCGCGTAAATAACCTTTGATGTGCTTAAGCTTCCCACACCAGAACCCATCACTACACATGTCTTAGGATCCATTTGTTGGATGAATAGGATACGACTATTTCCGTTTTGGTTAACAACTTTGAATGTGAAGTAAGATGTAGGAACGTTGCCCTGTCTTAACATCCAAGAACCTGACAACAAAACCCATGAAATCGGTTGTTCTTTGCCCCATGGAACGGGAATGAAAGAATCTCCATCTAACAAATAGTCGTTTCTAGGAAATGACGGCTGAGCGGTCGCCGCTGGAGCTACCGTGCTTGAAAGCACCAACATAACTATCAGAATCTGTTTAAAATATTGTAATAGCCACTTCATAGCATCTCCTCTAGATCTCAAAATGCACTTTCACAGCTTTATTAAAGTAGTACCCGTTTTTAGCTCTGAAAAGGTATTTTGGTTTATCGTATTCCGGTTCAATCAACTTCCGCAGTCGCTTAATAGTCACATAAATCTTGTTATCATGAACACTAGGATCATAAGGTTGCTTCCAAACATTTTCTACTAAGTATTCCTTAGAGAAAATCACCCCTTGATTCTGTATAAATAATTTTAGCAGATCGAGTAAAATAAATTGGTTTTTAAAATCAATTCGACCAATTTTTTGCTCAACAACCAAATGGTTTGCTTCATCGAACAGAACGTCGAAATTCGTTTGAACTTCGCCGCCAATTTTATCTAAATTTGCCTTAATCATACGAGCCAAACGAACCTGGCTGCGCTCATCAACCATTCTTAAAGCCATGTTTAGGTATAAACGAGACGATTCTTTGTCGCCCATATCAAGATATGTCACACCTAACATGCCCAAAATAGAAACGTGAGTTACGATCTTTTTGCACTCTTTAAGTTCTTCATAGGCTTCCCACATGATACTTAAAGCTTCGTCGTATTTCTTTTGGATTCTGAAAATATCAGCATTTAAAAGTTTAGCTGATAATCTGAGTTCTGGAAAATTGTACACTTGGAAAAACACATGCAGATTGTAGACTTCTTTTAATGATTCCGCATAACGGCCCATCATAAAGTATACAAAGCTGATCATGAAAATCGCGTTGCAAATGTCTTCTTTGTCGTCTTCGCCAAGGGCTAAGGACAGCGATCTTTGCGCGTAATCTAAAGCGACTTCGTGTTGGCCTTTGTAGCCAGCACACAAAGACAAAGTGAAGTAGGTTTTCGCATTTAATGAAAAACCTTCTTTTAATACTAGATCTTGAAGTTGTTCTTTGGTGGCGTTGATTTCATCGAAACGTTCTTTTTCAGCGTAGATTCTAAGAAAGTTATTTTGACATTTAAGGTAACCAGCGAAGTTTTTTTGAGAGAAGTAAATTTGAGCGGCCTGATTCAAGAATCCCATCGCGCTATCATAGTCGCCACGATCACAATGGAGTTTGCCTAGCTCAAATATTTGATCAACAGACGTCGAGTACGTCGTCGGTTGAATTTCCGCCGTTTGGTTAATCATTCCAATCCTTAATTTAGACAATCTGTAATGTCAGATTCTGTCCTGATGGTCAATCTTTGGAGGCACCAAACTTACAAAAACCGTTTCCGATATAAATATATGAAATTACTCGTATTTTTTATGCACACATTTAACGCAAACAACAAATTTGGCTATTTTGAAATTTATTTTACCGCAAAATTGCTGAGATAGCGCTTAGGCTTACCCCAAATAATGAAGTGTTTTTTAATATCGATGTAAGGAATGATGCGAATATATTCCTCTTTATTTTCAAATGGGACCGTGGAATAGAGCCCTAACCCTACTGGAGTCAGGCGGAACTCCAAGCCTTTGTAGTCATCTTCAGCCGTGATGTCCGAGGCCGTAAAGTCCGCTTTGGTGACTCGTGCTTTTAATGACTTATCATAGATGACTGAAAATACTTGGTACTTGTAGGTGCTTGACTTGGCCATGTTAGCTTTGCAAATAAACGTAATTCCGTAGAAACGTTTTTTCAAAAGCAGAGTTTCTGTTTCACACGAAACTTGGTTGAGGTCGGCCTTCATGTCATCAGATTTACTCGATTTTAAATAATCGCAATCATAGTCCTTAAATGCATCAACGACTTCAGAGATTATAAACGATGTCTCTTTAAACAAATACATATCATCAATGTTGCTGAGATCTACGAAACGGAAAGAACACTTATCATTGTTATAGATTTGTTTATTCAACTGAATTATTTCAATAGGAAGATTTAACTTTTTAAGTTTTAGATTTTTAGCTTTGATGGAATCAAACTCAAAGGACTCTAGCTTGTCATCGGCTATCTTAATTGTACCTATAGATTTATCGCGATGATTAGATTCAAATATTTCAAATGTTTTAACTGTTCCAAGTAGACTTTCCTTTTTCAGGAAATATGTTTGTGCTGATCCTAGCTTATATAAATAAGAAGCCGAACCATAACCTGTATACAAATGGAATTCTTTATTGCCGATTTTGGCAGAAAAAAACTCTCCCAGCGCGTGCGCTGAGAGAGTGTAGATAAATACTAAGGAAAAGATCGATTTGAACACGCTCAGATACTAGTGATGCTGATGTAACGACTGACCAGTGTACTGAGCTTTTACGCCAAGATCCGTAGCTTTTTGTTGTTTGAATAGCTCTTTTGGATTTTT
>DDTZ01000189.1 GCA_002344565.1 Bdellovibrionaceae bacterium UBA2351
AGTTCGCGCAGTTCTGCAATGGAAGGTTTGACGATCTGTAGTGCCATGTAAATCCATGCGTTTAGTTATTCGTTCGTAATAATCCGCAATAGACGCCCGCAATTCTGAGTTGTTTGCCCTCGTTAATAATGATGGGTTTGTATTTTTCATTAGCCGAGTGAAGTTCAATATGAGAGCGCTTTTTATAAAAGCGTTTGATCGTGGCGCTATCATCAATTTCTGCCACGACGATATCACCGCTGCTCGCGGTTTTTTGCTGGCGAATAATAACGTAATCGCCGTCTTGAATACATTCTCCAATCATCGAATCGCCAGATACTTGTAATGCGAAATAAGGACCAGGTCCTTTCACCATGAACGACGGCACTTCAATATGTTCATCGGCTTTTTTAAAGTCGATGGGGTGTCCCGCCGCGACTTTGCCCAGAACGGGTAGCAGGTTGCCATCATTATGCAGAGTTAATCCATGGGATAGATGATTTTCTTTGGTCATGTAACCTTTGGCGATCAAGGCTTCTATATAGTGGTGAACCGTGGATTTGGCTTTGTAACCCAGATTTCTACCAATCACCTCGTAGGTTGGGGGCGTACCATTTTTATCTATATACGATTTAATGAAATCCAGAACTTTCTTTTGGTTTAAAGTTAGATTTTGCAGACGGCCCCCGATACTTTCAGTTCTAACTCGAACAAATCTCGAACTTTAAATATATCGAACATTTCTCGAACTTCAAGGGTAATGTCTGCGGCTAGGATCTTTAGCTAGTGCGGCGATGTGTAGCGGTGCAGTATGTAATTGACGATCTTTGAGCTCAAATAAAGAATAGATAAATGAAATTAAATTTAAAAATAGTAGGCATCGGTTTTATTTTGATTTTAGTCGCGCTCTGGGGATGGCGAAAGTGGAGTGAAATTAAAGAGTCAATGACCTACCAAGATTTATCAAAGAAAAATCCATACGAGTCCCTCGCGCGAAGTACGGGCGGACAGGTTCTAAATTTTGATCAGAACACGATCGAACACGCTACCAGTATATTGATAGATCTCGATAAAGAAAAAGATTTTTCAACTTTATGGACAGCTGAAGGTCAACCGGCAACTGATTTATCTGAATTTAAATTTATTGTAGACTCAAATATTAGCGAGCTTTCTGTGTTCGTATCAGCTATTAAAGAATTTCCACAGGTAGAAATATTTGATTCTTCGGGCGCCGTCGTACAACCCTATAAAAAATTAGATTCAAAGCATGAAACGAAGTTAAACTTTCAAACGTTGAAACCGGGTCTCTGGCGCCTGCAAATCACTTCAAAAAGTAATATACATATTAAAATTAAAGCTAAATCGAGTCTTCAACTAGTTTCGGCAGAGTTTGTTAGACCCGGTGGGCGGCCCGGTCATGAGGGGCTGTTCGGATACAATGGCCCCCTGGAAAAAGGCAAGAACGAAAAACTAGTGATCCACATGTTAGGTATACCGGCATTAGATGATGTACGTGTGAAAACAGTGTCACTGAGTGGGCGTATATTGCGGGAAGCAAAAGTGAAACTCAAAAATACCGATGATACCGACATTCAAACAGAGATAGAAATACCTAAAGAATCATTTCGTATTTTAATCGAAGCGAAAAATAAGGAACAAGAAAGCTTTCAACGAATGCATGAGGCCATCTTTAATCTAAACCAAAAACAAATGATCGAGTTTAAAGCGCATCTAGAAGAACCAAATAATTCTGATATGTGTAAGGTGCTAAGTGAGTCGACTCACTGGAGCCTGCTGTCAGCGGAAACGGGTTCAGGCGGTGCCGTTGTAATGTGTACGGAATATTGGGAGGCTAATGTATCGCAGTGGCGCTCGACTTTAAGTTTTCATGTCCCAGTGAACGCAGACGGGACAGAACTAAAAATACGTTTGATGAGCGCTAACTATAAAAAACTAACCAGCGATGATTGTAGTCGTGCGCTAACGACGTTTAATCGCTATCCTCGTATATTGAAGAATTCTTCGGAGTATAAACTCGAGTGGTCGTTTACGTGTGAGGGTGGCCCACAAGAGTTCACTGGTGTTATAAATGCCGTCGTGAAATCGAGTTTTTAAATCTCGCAGGCTAAATCATTTAAATACGCTTTCATGATTTGAACGCGGCGAGCGCCTTCTGTGAGTGCAGATTTTGTTTTTAACGTGTCGGCTATTTTAAAAAGTTTCACGTAAAAATGATCGATGGTGTATTCGCCATCGTCTGGTGCACGTTGCTGGCATAAAGGATCGACTTCACTGTAGAGAGGGCGTTTCATTCGGCCCGCAATAATCATCATCCGAGCGATGCCAATAGCTCCTAATGCATCCAAACGATCAGCGTCTTGGACGATAGCGGCTTCCAATGTTTGCGTCGGGATGTTGGCGCTAAAGCTATGCGCTTCGATACAATGGGCAATGGCTGTATGGAATTCTTTTGGATAACCAATGCGCTCTAAAAATTCGACCGCGCGGGTAGCAGAAATACGTGAGGCCTGTTTGCGTAAAGGGCTGTCTTTTGGGATCACGACGAAATCGTGCAGCCAGGCAGCTGGAACAACGATGTTAGGATTTGCGCTTTCCTGCTGACACAAAATTTTCGCCATCGCGACGACACGTTTTAAGTGCAGAGAATCATGGGACGGATCGAAATCTACAGTCATAGTTTCAATTTCTGTTTGAAATACTTTTTCCCACGTGGTCATTGCGGGCATATCGTTTTGTAAATTCATAATTTATTTCCTAAACGCGTACGGATAAACCATCTTTGAGTGCCAAACGAGTCGCACGAAGCGCGGGTATCAAGCCGACTAGAATTCCGACCAATAACGTTGCGCCCATGTACACGAAATCGGTCATAGTGATGGCGGCACCGACAGAATAGAACCCAAACGTTTCTTCTAGCCACGACTCTAAGATAAAGAATCCGCTCAGTTCAATAGCTAGACCAATCAAAACACCGAGCGCTGTGATCAAGCCAGATTCAAAAACAAGTAAGAACGTAATTCGTGAGGGCGATGCTCCGACGGCGCGTAAGATCGACATTTCGCGACGACGCTCATTTAAACTGGCAAGTAATGAGCTCACCATAGACGCCAATCCTACGGCCATGACCATTAATGAAATCACTTTTAAAACGCGTTCGATCTGACTCAATCCACGCCATAAATCAGACAACGTGGCGCCTGGGATAATCGCCATCAGCGGTTCGTCTTTATAGTTGTTGATTTCACGCTGAAGCTGCAATGTTTCTATGCGTGTCTGGGTTCTTAAGAAAAAGGCCGTGATTTGATGAATAGGTAAATTGTCTTTGGTGATTGAAGCCTGCGGTGTTTCTTGGCCTTTGGCCGGAGCGGCGCCGGTTTGCCAGTCGATATGAATCGCTTCCATACCATACAACGAGATATATAAACTTTGATCAATCGCCGTTCCCGATGGCTTTAAAATGCCAGACACGCGAAACGGTTTATCGTCATGCATTTGAATACCTTCACCGCGAGTCACCCCGTGAGCAACAACAACGGGATCGCCAACTTTATACTTTAGCTTTTGAGCGACTTCGGATCCAATCACGACATCCCAAATGCCAAGGGCCGGAGCGCCTTCTAAAAACTCAACTTTTTTGTCGCCACGGAAACGGTAATGTTCATAAAAATTTTCGTCAGTGGCGACAACACGATAGCCGCGATGTCCATCGCCTAAGGAATACGGAATGGTCCATGCCACGGTCGGGTGTTTTTTTAGATCTTGATAAGACTCCCAAGAAATATTGTTCGACGCATTTCCCATATTAAATACGGTGTACAGAATCAAATTAAGTGGTCCCGTACGTGCGCCCACAAGTAAATCCACTTGGCTAACCGATTGAGTGAAGCCTTCCTGTGCGGATCTTTGTGTGCGTTCCACTGAAAGCAGAAGGGCTAAGCTTAATGCGACGGAGGTAATAGTTAAAAACGCCGTTAATTTTCTATTCCATAAAGATTTAAGTGCGAGACGAATAAAAATCATTGGGCACCGCCGCCAACGGAAGTTTTAATTTCGTTTAAATCGGCCAAGGCGACTACGCGATCAAACAAACCCTGTAGTGAACGATCGTGGCTGACAAAAATTAGACTGATGGATTGCTCTTTGCAGATTTCGAAAATTAAACTCAAGAATTTCTCACGATGGTCAAAATCTAACGCAGATGTGGGTTCGTCTGCCAAAATTAATTTCGGCTGTCCAATTAATGAACGGGCAGCGGCGACGCGTTGTTGCTGGCCAACGGAAAGTTCGCTTGTTTTGTGGTCGAGTAAATCTAAAATCCCTAAACGTTTGGCGATGGATTGGATATTAGCTTGTTCCTGATCTTCAGGGACAAGCTTGCGGCGTTTTGAACTCAGATTCAAAGGCAGGGTGATATTTTCAACTACACTTAAGTAAGGAATCAAATTAAAACTTTGAAAAATATAACCAATGTTGTCCGCGCGAAAAGCATCGCGTTTGGTGTTCGACAAGGTTGCTAAGTCTGTTCCGTCAATTTTTATTGACCCTGATGTCGGGGTTAGAACGCCAGCTAATAGTTCTAAAAATGTTGTCTTCCCACTGCCACTAGGCCCAAAAAGGAAAATCTTTTCGCCTTTGCTTACCTGGAAATGATTGATTTCGAGGCGACCTCGTTCTGTATTGGGGTATTTAAATTTTAATTGATTTAGACTCAGTAGTTCCATGTGTTAAGCAGTTTAGTGTCGGTTAAAAAAAGATCAAGAAAATTGACGTTTTGGAATAAAATAATGCGGAATGAATTGAATGAAAACTCAGGGTTAGATTCCAACGCGGAAATAGCGAAATTTATACGCTCTATTTCCCTGTTGTCCTGGTCCGTGTCCTTGTTTTATGGGATTGTTGATTTTTATAACAGCTCCTTTTGGAGTAGTGCCATCCTGGGTATATTTAGTAGTGTCCTGTTCCCGATCATTCTATATTTAAATAAAAATAGTCGTAAAAACAGCGCTCGTATTCTGTTAATCCTAGGCGTGAATTTTTTTATATTTGTAGCTGTCATTACAACGCCGTTTGATGACGGTGGTCGTTATTTTTTTGTTCCGTCGAGTTTGATGACTTTGCTTTTGTACGAGCAGTACGAACGAAAGAGTATCGTGTTTGGATTACTTACGCCTTTGTTGGCCTATTGTGTTTCTTTAAAAGTCGCGTATCCCGGTTACGAAGTATCTCAATCGTATGGTTTAGATCTAGAAGAAGCCAAACTGGTCAATTTTTTTGCGATGTATGCATTTTCTTTATCTATCGTATATGTGTTTATTGCGCATTTGCAGAAGCTGAGGATTAAAGCGATCGAGCAAAGCAAGTTTTCTGCATTGGGAATTATGTCTTCGGGTATTGCACATGAAGTAAATAATCCCCTGGCTATAATTAAAGGTCGCACCTATACGCTACGTCGCCACATAAATGAACGGCGTTTTGAGGATGTTGAGCGAGACATTGATATTATTATTAAAACAACGGATCGAATAAACAAAATTATTAACGGACTTCGTACATTTTCTAGGAACGGGGACGCCGATCCTTTTGATTCGATCGATTCTAGCGACTTGATCCAAACGGCACTTGATTTATGTTCTGAACGATTTCAAAAAGCAGGAATTTCTGTCGAGATTGTAGAACGTAGTCATTTCATCGTCGAAGGGCGAGAGGGCGAATTGGTACAGGTTCTGGTTAATATCCTAAATAATGGTCATGATGCTGTACTTGAATTAAACGAAAGATGGATTCGTATTGAAGTCAGCGATCGGGTTATTAAAATTATTGATAGCGGTACAGGGATTCCAAAAAACATTGCGGAAAAACTGATGCAACCATTTTTCACCACAAAACCAGTAGGTAAGGGAATCGGCTTAGGACTGAGTATTTCAAAAGGTATTATTGAAAAACATGGTGGCGAAATTTTTATTGATTCTCACCACTCAAACACATGTTTTGTAATTCGCTTTAGTTAGCAGCTGGTGGTCCCATCAGTAAATCAAGTTCTTCATCGATTGTCATAGGCGCATCCACTAGTTTGCCTTTAGCTTGTAAACTTACGCAGCTGTCGTTCAAGCGTTTTGTCAGTAAGGCTTCTTCTTTTAAACCGCGTCTAGTTGTGTAGCTAACAAATGGCAGATGACCATACTTTAAATGAGTGTCGCCGTAGTTATAAGCCCACGTTTGCATTGATAGGTAATTACTATCGACAACACTGAATATATAACCATTGGAGGTCGGCTCCATCCCCGCGATAATCCACGCATGAGCAGTAACCCCCGGTAGCTGTAGAACTTGGTACAGCGGTTTTTGGTTTTTTTTGATTTCAATGTAGGCGCCATCCATTAACGACTTTAACTCATTGGCCGGAACCGTAGTCGATCCCATTAATCCATCGAGGAAGCCAAATCCAAAGCCACCGTTGGACACTTGCCACTCTTCGAGGTTTTGTTGGATTACGTTGTAAAACGCATTTGAAAATTCGTGTAAGTTGTTAAACCCGGGAATGGTCACCGGACGACCACTTCGCAGGCGATAAACTAACTTATACGCTTCATCTGGTGTTGGTTTCGGAGCCGAAGCATCAAAGACAGCCAAGTACTGAGTCGCGCGAATTAAACGACTATGCCACCAGCACACGCCGCCATTAAATAGACCACCGTGATTAGTAAACGAAAGACGATTTGAGGCTTGTGAAATAGTTCGTAAAAATAGATCAGGCGTTGCTGCCACATTCGCACAATGCTGTTTCCATTTTAACGCTCCACTCGTTTTAGAAGACAAAGCCGTCGCCGCCGAACTCGGAGAAAAATAAAACGCCACCGCCAACACACAAAGTAAAAATAAGAATCTATTCATAGGCTAAATTGTAAAACGCATTCGGAAGGCAAAGTAGAAGAAATAAGCCGATCAGGGCTTGAGTCTAGAACTTACGAAACCGAGTGCTCCGATCGAATTTTGAAAAAAGGTTAGGGCACTCTGTCTAAATTCTCTTCAAGAAAACTACTCAAATCTATTTTATTCTATCTTACGGCGGTCCAAAATTGGCATTACCTCAATACATAACGGAGTCGTATCATGAAAATCCTATTATCTCTTCTAGTAGTTCAAGCGGGCCTTTTAGCATTTGGGCAAAGCCAGATTCAGTTCAGTAAAACTCGTTGTCAGCAGGCGATGCCCGCCGGATTTTCGGCGTTATGTGATCTTCACGAAGAGCAGTTTAAGGCGCGTAGTTTCCGTTTAGATGCCATCGTGGGCTATACGTATACAACGTGCAACAAGTATACGGGTGAATTATCTCGTCACTCTTCCGGTGCGGTTCCGTGTGTGTCGTACTTAGTTGAATCGGAATTAAAAAAAGAAATTGCCGTGACCTCTGTTTTTGGTTTAACTCCGAAATACCCACTGAATTATAAAGGTCTACTGATTAATTTTTCTCTGTATCAACCGCAGGTACAATATGGTCACGGCACTGCAACTCATACCCAAATGGGTGGTGGCTATAAATCTCGTCAGATGGGTGATTCCAGCTCTAGCGGCAGTCAGCAGATGCAATAAATAATGCCTCAAAGCTTATTTTGCTTTGAGGCCGTAAGCTATTTTTGTTTAATAGCATCCAGGAAGTTAGACTCTTTATCTGAACCGTTTGATCGAACTTGGTTTAGGCGATCTGTTCGTTTAGCTAAATCAATAATGCCATAGATATTGGCTTGGACTCCGCGAGGTAGGAAGGCTTCGTTGCTTTCAATCGCGATACGTAACGGCCCTTGTTCTAAGCGAATACGATTTTTTTCCGCGATACCAATTTTCTTTGCACCCTCAAACGGCAAGTAGCTTATGTATACCGTGCCCATGTGAGTTGTCAGGCCATAGTAGATATTGTTTCCAGTCGAATTATCTAAGCGGGTGGCCCACACATTTCCCTTGTTATCGTAAACGGTCATGCGATTGGAATTGATACCCAGTTTGCCAATATCGATCGCGTTTTCCTCAGACCAAATCTGAATGCGAAACTGCGCGACAATGCGGCGGGTATCATCTTGGAAAAGAACGATCGATGGCCCAGACATATTTTCAACCGTCGCTTCTTTTTCTTGTAATAACTTACCTGTTTTCACGCTGCCGTCACGAGTCTTAGACATGGAATCATACTGACGGAATTTAACGTGCAATTCCCCCTGCGGGTTGAATTGCCATTCATGATAAAGAGCCGTAGTGGGCAGCCCTTTACTGGTTACATTCCAATAGCTAGTGATGGGTTTTTCGTTACCAAAGCGCCATTTGCGTTCTTCATCTGATTTGAACAGTAGGCGAGTCCCCGTTTTGTTAAAGACTAATAGATCGGCCTGGATTTCTACTTTCCAGCGTAATGCATCGGCTTCAAGTTCTTTACGTGGGCTATCGAAGTCGGAAAACGTGATATCTTCAGCCGTCGCAGATAGGGCCAAAACAAAAGTTAAAAGACTTAAAATTAATTTCATAAAATTACCTTTCAAAAAAATATTCAATCAAGCGCTTGTTGATGGTTACGTTGTCAACACTAGTTATTGGTGTAAACGTATTCAAAAGTTTCATCTTCAATGTGATTTTTTGCCACCATTGAAAAAATCTCGGGTCCTGTTTGTAATAAGAATTTACCAATCAAAATACCCGCAACTAAAGCCGCCGCTAATTGCCACCAATTCGTTTTTTTTATTGAAAAATTTGAAACCTTAAATGGCGTGCTGGTCCATTGTGCCATCATCTTATCTGATGGTTTTTGTGAAATCGATTTGCCTAGTTTTTTTAATGAATCAAAATCATCACTCATAAACTAATTCCTTTGTTTTCTAATATATCTTTTAATTTTTCTTTAGCACGAAACAGATGACTTTTAACGGTGCCGACAGGTAATTTCATCATGCTGGCAATATCTTCTAATTTAAGCTCATCATCCATATAAAGGGTTAATACTTCTTGTTGAATCGGGTTCAGTGATTTGATTTCGTTCAAGAATAAATGAATCGTTTGCTGTCGGTGATAATCAGACTCGATGTCGGCCGATAGATCCGTACCAGCTATTTTGTCCCAATTAAATTCATCGTCGCTGGCTAGCAAATATAAATGACTTGTTTGTTGATTTTCAAGTGCCACAAAGCGAGCGATACCAAAAGCAAAGGCATCGATAGATCCTTTTGTTTCATCAAACACGCCATCGGTGATTTTCACAAACAATCGGGAAAACACATCTTGTGTTAGGTCGGCGGAGTCTTTCAAAAACCCGCGACGTATAAAATAGTTATAAAGCCGAGGCCCCAAGCGCTCGACGATGGTATTCCAGTCCAAAAGTGTTCCCTCTAGAGACTAATTGTCGTAGTTGGGAAAAAAGTTGCAAGAAATTTGAGGTTTTTTAAAAAAACTAAAGAAATCAACCTCAGTTTGTCGTATCGGTGTTAGATAGCTTCCGTCTGAATCGTAACGTTACTTGTAATCAACTTATGAATAGGGCACTTGTCTGCAATTTCCATTAGACGAGTCTTTTCGTCCGCAGATAAAGCGCCTACTAAGTGGACTTTTCTTGATAAGACAGAATCTTTGCCTTCGGAAACGGTGTGAACTTCAACGTGGACATCATCAAGAGGCATGTTTTTGCGTTTTGCGTACATTTTAAGTGTGATGGCTGTACACGCAGCAAGTGCTGTTTCTAAAATTTCATGGGGGTTCATGGCTTCATCTTGGCCGCCGGTAGCTACACTTGTGTCGGCAAGAATAGAATGCGTACGAACTGACGATTTAACGACTAAATTGTGAACACCTTTAAGTTGAATCATTTCTATACCTTGATTTATCTTTAAAAAAAAATCAATATGAATACCGTGAGAGCCGAGATAATTTTAATCGCTTCAGCGTTTTTTCACTCTGCATGGAATTTTATTTTTAAACGCTTAAGTCCCAAGCATTCTGTTTTACTATTAGTTGTAACGATAGCAACGTTGACGTCCGTATGTGTGGCACCCTTTACGGGTGGTTTGAAAATTGGATCGGGATTGGGTTTACTGTTTACCATTACGGCTGGTCTTTTTGAAGCGGGCTATTTTCATTCATTAAGTCGCACCTATGAAACGGCTCCGTTTGGAATTTCCTATTCCATCATGCGCGGAGGTGCGATGCTGCTCGTAACCGTAGTTTCTGTTTTATTCTTGAATGAACCATTGTCGGCATTGAAAGTTGCTGGAATTGCCTTATTGGCATTAGGAATATTTCTGACTCCGTCTAAAGATAAAACTCAAATTGATAAAGTTGGCTTTCTTTGGGCATTGAGCTGTTCGTTTTTTATCGGCGGATATCATATTTTCTATGGTTTAGCTCTGGATCAGGGGGTAAGTCAGGTTGGCCTATTTGTATTATCGATGGTGACTTCGGTTCCATTTTTAGCGTTTAAAAACCGCGCCGCTGCTTTAAAAGATATAAAATCCATCGATCGAAAAGACTATCGATGGATCTTAGTCGCGGGTATCCTGTCGGGTAGCTCTTTTATTTTATTCTTATATGGTTTGAAAAATAGCTATGCTGGTGTGGCTATTTCGTTACGTAATACTTCGATATTGTTTTCACAGGCCTTTGCTTTGTGGCTCGGTGAACGCCTGACCAGATCGCAATGGTTTGGTGTGAGCGCTATTTTTATCGGCGCCGTTCTGATCGGACAGTAAAAATTTTCCTGAGCCACAATTACCATGACTTTTTACTGAAAAAACAGTTTATCAATATCCATGAAATGGGTTGTTTTCCTTATTAGTTGCGCGCTTCAAACCTGGGCTATTCAAGGTGGTCTGCCGATACCTAAAGATTGGCAGGTGCGGTCACCCGTTGTTCGTTTGGGAAGTGGCGAGCGTGGCAATCCAGTTTCTAAATGTAGCGGTATTTTGCTAAGTTCTAAGGTCATTCTGACGGCCGCTCACTGCTTTAGGGAATTCAATTCGATTCGAAAAATCAGTGTTGAAAATTTGGAAACAGGGCAAATTCATAGTTCAACGTTTAAAAAAATTGCTAAGGCGGGTTACCCTGCCGACTTTCATGAACATCCTGATTTTAAAAAAAATGGCTATGATATCGGAATAATTGTTTTACGTTGGGAGGTTCCATTTAAGCTTCCCACATTTGAATTAGCAAAAGAAGAACGTAACTTGAACCTGCTGGTTCCCAATGTGTGGCTAATTGCGAACGGCTCACAAGCACCGATGTACGATTCATCATCCGCATCTATTCCTATAGCTAATGTGGTTCGATATTCTTTCGAAGGTAAAGATAGTTTTTATCGTTATCAATCGGCACACGCAAAGTCGGGCCCGTGTGAAGGGGATAGCGGTGGCGGTATCTTTTCTTGGAACGACGGCGTTTGGACGCTGGAAGGAATTCAGTCCACTAAGCTATCAGCACCTGATTGTGGTGACGATCTAAATCGTGGTTATTTTGTTCCGATTTTTTCGAATCGTGAATGGATTCTATCTGTTCTTAAAGGGATCTAAAATTAAGAACTGGCCTCTTAGCGTATAGACCTGCGGACGAGGGCTTTAGCCATGGATACACCAATTTGTTCAGTACCCACGCGCCCCGAACAGGCGCCGGTAGGAAAGCCGTTCATATTTTCGGGGCCATCATAGCGACTGCATTCAAAAATTAACCCATGCGTACGGTGAGTCAGTTTAACTTGAGTCACGACATAGTCACGCTCGGGGGCGGCTGGTAGTACCCAATACATACTGACAATGGCCGTCCACTCACTTTGTTTTAATGTTACTGACCTCACCGTCGATGTTCCTGATTGGACGGGGCGTTCAATGTCAATTTCGGTGATCCACGGCGAGCCAAAAGGTTGCGGCAAAGGGCAGTTTTTTTGTTCAATACAGGCTGGGCGCTTCCATAAATTAATTTGACCCACGAATTTTTGGGACGCTTCTGATGCAATAGGAAAATTGAAAATAAAAACAAAAAATCCAGATAATATCCAGCGGCGAGCTAAATTCTTGTTTCGCATGTGCATCCTTCAGGTGTTAGGCTTTTTTTATGCGTATATCTATCTTTTTAATTACACTTTTACTACTAAAAACAACCGCTTTCGCAGGCCATATCGGCTGCGCAACGATTTATGAGCGATCGTTATGCGAAACGGAAAACACGTTTCAGTATAAATCAGAAGTCGTATCCTGGGAAATGCCGAAAGATGAGTTTAAAAATAAACTTGTTTCCTTTCTAGATCATTTAGTACCCAATCATGGAGCGCGTTTGGGCACAGTGTTTTTGTGGGTGAACGATTTTAATTCGCAAAGCTCTCTACGTGTTCAAGTTTGGTCTCAAGATAAAAGCTTTATCCTAGATATTCCTACGGACATCAACGCGGTTAAATTGGGCGATATCGAGGCTCAGGATATTTCCGTTCGCGGTGCGGGAAGCATGCCGTACCCATTAGATTTTGGATATACTCTGGGTGAGGTAATTGTTTCCTGCGTTGAGGACTGTTCGCAATTTCATAAAGATTGGCTAGCGGCCGCTGGGATGACTGAAGTTCAATTAGTACTGCCAAAAATGTATCTCGTGGCGGTTTCAAAATTTAACGAGGCAAAAACACTCGAAATTTTCAAAACAAAATCTGATTTCAGTAGTTTATTTTCTAATGTAGAGCTGTCGCCCGTTTTAGAGGGTAATGGCTTCAGAGAATTGGCTTTTTCCGTGTATTTTTGACCTGTTGACCTTTTAACCGAGGTCATCTATCCATCAGGTCATGACAAATACTTCTTCTTCAAAAGATACAAATAAATTATGGTACCGTGTCCTTCTTCGCGTTGAAGCGGTTGGAAATGCATTGCCTCATCCGGCTCTGTTGTTTTTGTATCTAACAGGATTTGTATTTTTACTATCGGGCCTAGTGAATGCATTAGATTTGCAGGCGATCCATCCCGTCAGCAAAGACGTTTTAACACCGGTAAACTTACTTTCAGGTCATGGACTTCGTTATTTACTAACGGATATGGTAAAAAACTTTACGTCGTTTGCCCCCCTGGGAACTGTGCTGATCGCGATGCTTGGTTTTAGTTTGGCGGAAAAAAGTGGATTGCTATCGGCTCTTCTGCGTGTTCTTGTTTTAAAAGCGTCACGCAAAATGTTAGTGCCGATTGTTTTAATGGCGGGGGTACTATCGCACACCGGCGGTGATATTGGTTATATTCTTTTGATTCCACTTGCGGCGATGACATTTCACAGTGCGGGGTTGAATCCACTGGCGGGTTTAGCGATTTGTTTTGCGGGTGTATCGGGGGGATTTGCTGCAAACTTGTTGTTAAGTACCGCCGATCCGTTGCTTTCGGGAATTTCACAAGAAGCCGCACGAATTTTAGATAAGTCATATGTTGTAACGCCGCTTTCCAATTGGTTTTTTATGGCATCGTCTTCATTTCTAATTGTGGGTGTCGGAACGTTCATCGCTTACAAAATTACGATTCCTTTTTTGGGTGAATACCACGGACCAGTTGCAAAAGCGCCTCTTGAAAAATTATCTTTGGCCGAAAAGAAAGGATTAAAAGCGGCGGGTGTCGTTGCATTCGTGTTCTTTAGTTTTTTACTGGCGGGTTTGATTCCAGAGAACGGATATTTGCGTGAACCTAAAACTCCAGATTTGTTTCACTCGTCAGCTCTAAAAGGCATCGTAGCTTTAATTTTCATTTTGGGCTCAACAACAGGGCTGGCATTTGGTTTTAAAAGTGGAACGTTCACAAAAATAGAAGACATTGTAAAGTCAATGCAAGAAGCGATGGTTGCAATGGCTCCGTATTTAGTTCTTGTGTTCTTTGCTTCGCAGTTTATCTCGTTATTCAATTATTCTAATATCGGAATTATTTTAGCTGTGAAGGGGTCCGAGGTTTTAAGGTCTTGGGAACTCGGAACTATTCCGTTGATGTTAGGTTTTATTATTTTGACGGTTTTTTTGGATTTAGTGATTGGGTCGGCGTCAGCAAAGTGGGCGTTGATGGCGCCGGTGTTTGTGCCGATGTTTATGCTTTTAGGAATTTCACCTGAGCTTTCGCAAACGTCGTATCGCATAGCTGATTCTGTAGTGAATATCATTTCCCCTTTGATGACCTACTTTCCTATGATCTTGGCGTTCGCGAATAAGTATGACTCCAATGCCAAAGTGGGAACTATCATCGCTTTGATGTTACCATACTCAATTGGATTTTTAATCTTTTGGTCGCTGATGTTATTCGTATGGATCACGTTCGGTATTCCAGTCGGGCCCGGGGCATTATTGCACTATCAATTACCGCAGCCATAAAGTAGTACCAAGGTCACGTTGACTGGTTTGTTAATTGAAGTATCGTTAACTATGCGTAAAAAATCTGAGTTAGCGATACTGGTAGCAAGCACATTCATCTACTTTTCTGCGGGAGCGGACGTGAAAACACCTAAATGGTTTGAAGGCACAGACAGTACTGAACTAAATATTATGAAATTTAAATCGATCTCTGATGACAAGGTCGTCGGTGAGACAACGATTAAAAGCAAAGAGGCGATCAAGACGATTATAGATCGTATTCAGGCTCTTCCGGCAAACGGCGACATGATGATTAAATGGGGGCCAAAAGCTGAAAGAACATACTTGTCATTTCAGTCCCCAGGCAAGGATTCCCAGGTTATTCAGCTTATTGGTAACCGTTTTAAAACACCATCAACAGGATTTTTATCTGAAAAGAGCTCTCAGGAAGAGGCTTTGATTCGCGATATCGATGCATTGGTTGTTCCCGCTTTAAATAAGCGTATTTTGAGACTTAAAGATCATCCCGTAAAGTTTAAGGATTTCGTAATCAAGTATGTCGGGACAGAGCACACACCTCAAGATCCCAATGGTCCCACTATCGGGCCAACGAACGATACGCACTTCGAGGTATGGGAAAACGGATCAGCGAATAAAACGACATTGAGTATCTTTGACGGGCAGTTGCCACCTCAGCCTCAAGCATTCGTAGTAGGGAAGACGGTATATTACCTACTGACCTATCAGAACCTGGCACATGAATCGCTGGCGCCGAATTATTTTGAAATTTCCGATAAGCTACCAAAAAGAAGATAGACGCCGACTAAGACGATCCTGTTTAAAATGTATACAGCTAAGAATTTTTGTTGATATAGATTTTACTGTCTAAATAACAACGGTCGGGAATCCTAGAATCTGCTATATACTCCGGGGCCTTAGGAAAAAACCGGAGACCTTATGAGTTTATTACGTACGCTGGCTACGGCCCTGATGTCCTTGTTTGTATCGATAAATGCCTCAGCGCAAATTGAAAACTTTCATGCGCTGTCTGATCAAATTTTTAGAAGTGCGGCACCAACAAAAGGTTCTACCTATCTAAAGCAAGCGGGTTTCACACACGTTCTTATTTTTAAGAATGAAAACAAAAACGAAGTAACTAAAGAAATTGAAGACTTACAAAAAATAGGTATTCCGCTAAAGAATATCTACCATATTCCATTTAAGTGGAAAGACATGGGGCCAATTGAAGACTCCTGTGTTCAGGTTATTACAGCTCTTGAGTACCTGGCGAAAGTTGAAAAATCACGCTCGCATAAAATTCTATTTCACTGCACTGCCGGCGAAGATCGTACAGGCGCTTTAGCAGGCTTGTATCGTATGTTGTACAATGGTTGGAGTGTGGATCGCGCTTTTAACGAAGAGATGTGTCCACATGGTTACGAGGCGGGTGATGATGGCAAACCCCCAATGGTTGTGAATGCCATTCGCAAAGAAATCACACCGGTATTTTTAGCGGTTGCTGGTTTAATTATCGATGGACGAATTTCATTTAAAAATTTAGATGTGAATGCATGTCGTGCCGGTGGCTTTAAGACGGCAACCTACAGCACATTGTTAAGTCTTCAGAAAACTCGCTATACGTGCAAATAAAAAGAACTGGCCCCCTAGCGTGC
>DDTZ01000016.1 GCA_002344565.1 Bdellovibrionaceae bacterium UBA2351
TAACTCGGAAAAACGTTCCCAGTACGATCGTTTCGGGCATGCGGCCTTTAAGCAGTCCGGTGGTCGTGGGTTCCAGGGTGGCTTCGATAACGCTGAAGATATTTTTTCAAGCTTTGGCGATATTTTTGGTGATCTATTTGGCGGCGGCATGGGCGGGCAGAGGCGTTCAAGTCGTTCTCGGACTGAACCTCGTAAAGGTGCTGACTTACGCTACCTTTGTGAAATTTCGCTAAAAGACATCATCACAGGATTAGAAAAAGAAATTGAATTTGAAACCGAAGAAAACTGCAAAGACTGTAATGGTTCGGGTGCCGAGAAAGGTTCGCAAGCTGAAACCTGCTCTATGTGCGGTGGTCAAGGCCAAGTGGTGACTCGACAAGGATTCTTTTCGATGCAGACGGCATGTCCTCAGTGTCGTGGTGAAGGCCAAACGATTAAAAAACCATGTAAGACATGTAAAGGCTCTGGCCGCAGTGAAAAATCTAAACGTATTCAAGTTACCATTCCTGCTGGCGTCGACACGGGTACGCGCTTACGAATTGCGGGTGAAGGTGAAGGCGGTTACCGCGGAGGACCGGCGGGTGATCTGTATGTCGAAATACGCGTAAAAGAAAACGAAAAATACGAGCGTCATGGCAGCGATCTGCACACCATGCTTAAAGTTCCGTATGTTCAAATGTTACTCGGAGGAACGATTCAGGTGTCTACTTTAACTTCTGATGAGAAACTTGAAATTCCAAAGGCGTCGCAGCCCGGTTCGCAAGTCAAATTGGCGGGTCATGGATTCCCATCGCTGCGTTCTCAGCGTCGTGGTGATATGTTTTTCCATTTAGAAGCCGAATATCCGAAAAAAATCTCGGCAGAAGAAGAAAAACTTTTAAAGGAAATTGCAAAACTTTACAAATTGGATGAGGCCGACTCTAAATCCGGTTTTTTTGGTAAAAAGAAATAGACGCTATGGACGATAGAGCCAATGTTTTAGGCCCAGCTGCTGAGTTAGCTCAGATTTTGGCCGATGACCCTAAGGAACTCAATCAATACGAGGTCAATCGGGGTAATTCTGTTATTCTAATCTATAGCGACGAGAATTTTGGTACACGATTTGGTGACTTAAAATCCCTTAGACTTAACGTCATAAAGATGGCTATCGAGGACATCTCGGGGCGTGCGCAAATACTAGCTACCAACACGATTGGGGTTACCTTCCTCGACAACAAGCTTCAGACCTATTTAACTCCGTTTGGCGCGACTACGCCCGGAACCATTGTCTATAAAGTGGGCATAAAAGACGTTATATCCTTCCAGAAATGGCGTAAGGGCGAGATGGGAGCGATCTCTCAAGAAGAGATGAACTCGGCTATTTACCGGCTCATTTACGAGTGGTCTAAACAGCTAAAATAATATTGTTTCCCGGGCTTGACGTAATTGATTTAGCACTCATTTTGAACTATGAGATTGATTCATAATTTAAGGGAGATAATATATATGGGAAAAATTATTGGTATAGACTTAGGAACAACGAACTCGGTCGTAGCAATTATGGAAGGCGGCGAGCCTAAAGTTCTTGTGAACGAAGAAGGAGCGAGAACGACTCCCTCAGTTGTGGCTTATACTAAAGATAACGAACGTCTAGCCGGTCAAATTGCTAAACGTCAGGCAGTTACAAATCCAGAAAATACAATTTACTCTGCAAAACGTTTCATCGGTCGTCGTTATTCAGAAATCCAAGAAGAGATCAAATTAGTTCCGTACACAGTAGTGGAAAAAGGAAACGATCTTGGTTTCAAAGTTCGCGACAAAGTGATTTCTCCAGAAGAAATCGGTGCGGCAGTTTTAGCTAAACTTAAAAAAGTGGCGGAAGACTATTTAGGCCAAGAAGTGACAGAAGCGGTTATCACAGTTCCAGCTTACTTCAACGATGCGCAAAGACAGGCAACGAAAGACGCAGGTCGTATCGCAGGTCTTGAAGTTAAACGTATCATCAACGAGCCAACTGCGGCTGCATTAGCGTACGGTTTAGATAAAAAGAAAAATGAAAAAATCGCTATCTATGACTTCGGGGGCGGTACATTCGATATCTCGATCCTTGAAGTGGGTGACGGTGTTGTTGAAGTTCGTTCTACAAACGGTGACACGCATTTAGGTGGTGATAACTTTGATATTCGTATCCTTGAATGGATGATCGCTGAATTCAAAAAAGATCAAGGTATCGATTTAAAAAATGATAAAATGGCGCTTCAACGGTTAAAAGAAGCGGCAGAAAAAGCAAAGATCGACTTGTCTTCGTCTCAAGAGACAGACATCAATCTTCCATTTATCACTATGGACCAAACAGGTCCTAAGCATTTACAGTTAAAATTATCTCGTTCTAAATTCGAACAAATGATCGAAGATTTAGTAACCAAATCAGTAGAACCTTGTAAACAGGCATTGAAAGATGCGGGTTTAAAAGCGTCTGAAATTGACGAAGTTGTTTTAGTGGGTGGTTCGACTCGTGTTCCTGCAATCCAAAAAGCTGTTAAAGACTTTTTTGGTAAAGAGCCAAATCGTTCAGTTAACGTGGACGAAGTGGTTGCGATTGGTGCTGCGGTTCAAGGTGGCGTGTTAGCGGGTGATGTAAAAGATGTTCTACTATTAGACGTAAATCCTCTTTCACTTGGTATTGAAACTCTGGGCGGTGTTATGACTCCGCTGATCGAAAAGAACACTACGATTCCGACTAAGAAATCGCAAATCTTCTCGACAGCTGCGGATAACCAGCCGGGCGTGGAAATTCACGTACTTCAAGGTGAACGTAAAATGGCTCCGGACAATAAGTCTTTAGGTCGTTTCGAGTTGACTGGTATTCCGTCGGCTCCACGTGGTGTTCCACAAATTGAAGTAACGTTTGATATCGATGCGAATGGTATCTTAAACGTATCAGCGAAAGATATGGCCAGCGGGAAAACGCAACAGATCAAGATCACGGCTCAAAGCGGTCTATCTGAAGAGGAAATCAAAAAGGCTATTAACGAAGCTGAATTACGTGCTGAGGAAGATAAACAAAAACTGGAAGCTGCGAAAAACCGCAACGAACTAGAAAATCTTGTTTACCAAACAGAAAAACTAGTTAAAGACAACGGCGCAAAAATTCCAGATGGTGAGAAGAAAAATTTAGAAACTATCATGGCAGATGCTAAGAAAGTTCTAGATAACAAATCAGCTACTGGTGACGATTTAAAAGCTCAATTCACCAAGTTGCAAGAGGCGTCTCACAAGTTATCGTCTGAAATGTATAAAAACGCGGGCGGTGCTCCAGGTGCGCAAGGCGCAGCGGGCGGCGAACAAACAGCAGATGCTGGCGCAAAAAAAGAAGGCGATGACGTTATCGACGCTGACTACAAAGACGTAAACTAATCCGTTAATATAATCCCAAAAATAAAAAAGAGGCTGGTAGAAATACCGCCTCTTTTTTTTTGGAAAAAAGGTACCAGGTCCTGTTTGTCCGACGCATGGGGCCGTCCTTTTAGGAGCTGGTACCTTTTGGTTTGGTTAGAGTTTGCCGGATTCGATTTTGGTTTTTAGTTCGGCTAGGCGTTTTACGTAGCGGTGGGTGCGGACTTTTTCGTCTTTAGGGAGTTCTGTGGATTGAAGGGCTTGGGTGATTCGTTCTAGTGATTCCTTTTTTAGACCCTTGTTTGCTTCGATTTCAGAAACTAGGTAAATGGCGCGGAGTTGGTTGTCTCCGTAGGAATAATTTAAGGCGTTGTGCGCGTATTTAAGAGCGTCGTCCCATTCCTTTAAATCTTTGAGTACGCTAGCGTAATTGTAGTGGAATGTAAATTCCCTTGGGTAAACATCGATTAGCTTTTCATATTCGGCTTTGGCGCCTTTGATGTCGCCAGACTTATAAACGGAATAAACCCGTTCTAAGTTATAACCACGATTCGTATTTGGATTTTGTTTGTGCTCCGAAATGAGTTTTGAATATTCTTGCGCCACAAGAAAGTGGGCTTTCTTTTCATTGTCGGCTTGTCCTAGTTTTTCAAAAGACATCGCGCGAAGGTAATTTAAATCTACACGCGTGAATGAGCCAAGATCTAAATGTTTTTTCGCTAAACCGGCATCGGCATGTTTAAGATTTGTTTCGTATACCCATTTTTTTAAATCGTCGTCTTTAAGAGATTCCGCCACTGAGCTTATTAGTTCTAACTTTGAATAGTAAATATCGGAAATAGGGTAGGTTTCAAAAATGCTTTTCAAAAGTGGAAGCATTGTTTTGCTGACTTCGCCTTTGTTTGCCTTAGCTTCAGCAAACAGTGGGATCATTAACAAAAGCTCTTTTTGTGCAACCGTGAGCTGACTGTTTTGAGTAGCCATTGGGACATAGGGAACTAGAGCTTCATAATTTTCTGTTGGAACAATCGCTTCGATAATTTCTAAAGCCAATTTAGGAGTCGGCTTTGTTTTATAGAGTTCGATTTTTTGAGATAGGCTCGTGTTCTTGTTTTCAGCAGCATACTTCATTAATTTAACAATTTGACGTTCCGGTTGTGAGCCTAAAAAACGCGTGATCTCGTTGCCATCGGCAGTGGCTAGAACAACCGTAGGGTACCCCGTAACTGTGTATTTAGATTTTAACTCCCAAGATACTTTGTCATCGGCATCTAGTTTTAAGAGAACCATGTTCTTGGCATGCCTGGCAAATATAGGACTGTTGAATACCGTTTCGTCCAAGATATTGCAGGGCGGGCACCAAGTTCCAAAGAAATCAATAAACAAAGGTTTGTTCGTTTTTTTTGCTAACTCAAAAGCCATCTTTGGGTCGTTAACAATAAAAATTTCTTTTTTTTTTGAGTGAGTCGCGTTTTCTGCGGCAGCGAAATTGGGACCATTGAGTTCTGCCGCTGAAACAGTGATTGAACCTTTGCTCGAAAACTCGGGTTTTGTCGAAAGTTTTTTCAAGTCTTCACATGTGACGTTCATGTTTTGAGGTGCGCAGAATGTTTTTTTATCATCACACACGTAGGTTTGTACTTGATATTCACATTTGCCTTCGGCTGTTACGCCGACTTCTAACGAAGTTGGTAATAAGGACGTAGGCTTTATTTCTTTGCCATCTTTTAGGATTTTGGTTGGGGCGTCTAAGTTATAGTGATGTCCAGAGTTAGGCTTCACTTTTAAAGTCAGGTTAGTACCGGATTTTTCTAATCGTGCCGATTGCAACGATTTACCAAAAGTCTGAGACATAGAATTTTGAGTTCCAGCAATTTGTAAGAACACTAACATTGAAAAAATAGATTTGAACATAAAACCTCTTTATAACTGTTTTGTGACTAGACTTATTTTTATAGAGTTCTTACTTGGGGTGCAAATGAAATGCATAAAAGTGTTGGTCAAAATCAAACTTTGCTATAGCGTTAAAGAATGGAAAAACGAACTTTGATTCAAGACATTGTTGGCAATACGCCTTTACTTTATTTACCAAGTTTAAGTAAAAAAACTGGCTGCCATATATACGCTAAGGCTGAATATTTAAATCCAGGGGGATCTGTAAAAGATCGTACAGCGTTAGGGATCATTAGAGATGCCGAAGTGCGAGGAGTATTAAAGCCAGGCATGACAATTGTTGAGGGAACTGCTGGTAATACGGGGATTGGTTTAGCCACCATTGCCGCGCAACGTGGTTATCGCTGTTTGATGGTCCTTCCCAATAATCAAAGTGTTGAGAAGTACCAAACACTAGAAGCTTTGAACGTTGAAGTAAAAAAGGTTCCACCCTGTCCATTTGCGGATCAAAATCATTTCTACCATCAGGCACGTCGTATTGGGGAAAGTGATTCGCAAAAATACTTTTGGGCAAATCAATTTGAAAATACGGCTAACTTCCAAATCCACTATGAAACCACGGGTCCAGAAATTTGGCAGCAGATGAATCGTAACGTGGACGTTTTTTGTGCCGCTGTGGGAACGGGTGGAACACTGGCTGGGGTATCTAAGTATTTGAAAGAAAAAAATCCAAAGTGTGAAATCGCTTTGTTAGATCCTATGGGATCGGGCCTGTTTGAATACATTAAAAATGGCCAAATTAAATCCACGGGAAGTTCAGTCACTGAAGGTATCGGTATCATGCGTTTGACAGAGAACTTCAAGCAGGCCAAAGTAGATGAGGCTTTGCAAATCGACGATCAAAAGATGATCGCAATGCTATACTATTTAGCGAAACATGAAGGTTTGCTGATCGGTACATCGGCCGCTTTGAATGTGTATGGAGCTTACCAGTTGGCACTTAAATACCAAAATTCAGGCAAAAATATCGTTACCATATTGTGTGATAGTGCTCTGAGATATCAATCTAAGGTATTTAACTCTGAGTGGCTTAGCGAAAAGAAACTGACTCCAACAGAATTTTTGGATTAAATTTAGAGCTAGGAATCTAGCATGATGAAAATGTACGGCTAGATTGCTTCATGATTGAAGGAGCTAACATGACATCTTTGCCGACTATTCCAGTAAAGTCACATATTGAGGAAAAAACAGAAATCAATTGGGAAAAATACCAATCGATGTATCGTCAGTCTGTCGATAATCCTGAACAGTTTTGGGGTGAGCAGGCAGAAACGCTCGCATGGTTTAAAAAGTGGAGTAAAGTAAAAAATACGAGCTTTCACAAACCTGTCAGTATAAAATGGTTTGAAGGTGGAGAGCTAAACGTATCTTACAACTGTATTGATCGTCATTTAGATAAACAGGGTGATAAAGTCGCGTTTATTTGGGAACCTGACAATGATAAGAACCAAACTAAAAAAGTTACCTATAAACAGCTCGCAGTCCACGTAAATAAATTTGCGAATATTTTAAAACAGCAAGGCATTAAAAAAGGTGATCGCGTCACTATCTACATGCCGATGATTTTGGAAACCGTATATGCCATGTTAGCGTGTACTCGCATTGGTGCCATTCACTCTGTTGTATTTGGAGGCTTTGCTCCGGAATCGATTGTTGATCGTATTAACAATGCCGAATCCAAATTTGTTATTACTGCTGATGAGGGGTACCGTGGCGGTAAAACGATTCCCTTGAAAGCCAATATTGATCAAGCTCTGGAAAAAGTAAAAATTGTCGAGAAAGTGATTGTTGTAAAACATTCGGGTGGGAACGTTACAATGAAAGTCGGTCGAGACATTTGGTATCATGAACAATTACCTAATGTGACGGATACGTGCGAGCCCGTTGCGATGTCTTCGGAAGACCCTATGTTTTTGCTTTATACGTCGGGTTCGACGGGGAAGCCTAAAGGAGTGCTGCATACAACGGGTGGCTACCTTCTGTATGCATCAATGACTCATAAATTTGTTTTCGATATTCATGCGAACGATATTTACTGGTGCACAGCGGATGTTGGCTGGGTCACAGGACACTCTTATATCGTTTACGGTCCTTTATGCAATGGAACGACCAGTGTATTATTTGAGGGTGTTCCCAATTATCCAAACTCATCGCGTCTGTGGGACGTCGTGGATAAACACCAAGTTTCAGTATTCTATACTGCACCGACGGCCTTGCGTGCCTTGATGAAAGAAGGCGAAGCACCGGTCCGCGCGACCTCTAGAAAATCTTTGCGTATATTAGGAAGCGTAGGGGAGCCTATCAATCCAGAAGCTTGGATGTGGTATTATAAAGTTGTCGGAGAGGAACGTTGTCCAATCGTAGATACTTGGTGGCAAACTGAAACAGGAGGAGTAATGATTTCTCCTTTGCCCGGAGCCACTCGATTGAAACCGGGTTCAGCGACTTTGCCTTTCTTTGGTGTTCAACCTAAGCTTTTAACTCCAGAGGGAGCGGAACTAAAAGGGGAGGCCGAAGGCGTGCTTGTTTTAGCGGACTCATGGCCGGGTCAAATGCGTACGGTTTACCAAGATCATGCGCGTTTTGAAGAAACGTATTTCTCTACTTATGCCGGTTATTATTTTACGGGTGATGGGTGTCGTCGAGATGCGGATGGGTACTACTGGATTACCGGGAGAGTGGATGACGTTCTGAATGTTTCAGGACATCGTTTGGGTACCGCGGAAATTGAAAGTGCTTTAGTGTCCCATCGCAACGTCGCGGAGGCGGCGGTTGTGGGTTATCCGCATGATATAAAAGGGCAGGGAATTTACGCGTACGTTACTTTGAAAGTGGGTGTGACGGCGTCTGATGAACTTAAAAAAGAGCTTGTGCAGTGGGTTCGTAAGGAGATTGGACCCATCGCTACGCCGGACATCATGCAGTGGGCACCCGGTTTACCTAAAACTCGTTCTGGCAAAATTATGAGACGCATCTTGCGCAAGATTGCAGAAAATAAAACAGAAGAACTAGGAGATACGTCGACCTTGGCGGACCCATCAGTCGTTGATGATTTGGTAAAAAATCGGCAAAATTTGAAATCGTAATACGTCCGTGTTCTAAATACCAGAGTTTGGGTAGTTTTTGGCTGTACTCTGTATAGGCCGTGTAGTATCAAGAAAGAGATAGATTTAGGAGTATTTAATGAAAACAATGAAGTCATCGTCCGAAATTTTGTTTGTGGTGTTTTTAGTCGTTCTTGGTGTTGTAAGTCGTATGATTCCTCATCCTTGGAACTTCACTGCAATAGGTGCTATGGCTTTGTTTTCAGGATTCTCAATCCGTTCTAATAAAGCTCTAGTCTTGTTACCATTCGTAAGTTTAATCATTTCAGATGCCTTCATCGGTTTTTATGACGGAATGGTTTACACTTATATCGGGTTTGCTGTTGGTATGTTGTTGTCATTAGGTTACTTTCGCAAACACGCAGCGCTTTCATTTGTGGGGCGTGCGATGACGTTAACTGGATTATCATTCGTTTCTAGTTTTGTATTTTTCCTAATTACTAATTTTGGTGTTTGGAAAGGTTCAACTTTCTACGCCCAAGATATGTCCGGTTTAATGATGAGCTATGTTGCGGGTTTGCCGTTCTTGTTTAATCAAGTGGCCGGTGATTTATTATACGCGGGCATCATCTTTGGTCTTTACGAGTATTTAACAGCTCCTCAAAAAACAGCTCAAGTGACTGTTTAATTCTATCTGAGTCTATTCTCTAGGGGTATTAACCTTATTACCAGGTAATATCTTTAGTCACATTGTCGAAGAATCTCTGCTATAACCCCAGTAAATTTTTAACACATTGGGGTTTCTATGAAATTAGTTTTAGCGTTATTAGTGTTGGGTTCCGCTGTTCTAGCTCAAGTTCAAGGGAATATTTGGGATCAACTAGATCGTTGTGAATATTCATGTTCAGCACGTTGTGCTAAATTAGCTACAGATTTGCGTGCTAAGTTAGACAATGTAGAAGCAAATTGCACAAACAGCCAACCCGTTGATCAAACTCTATACAAAGAAGTATATGCCTTTGCGACGTCTAGCTCAGGTATGTGGATGAATCCAGATCCAGCTCGCGCATTCACTGACAGCATCGTGTCTCAGCCAAATGCAAGAGTACGTTTTCCAGTATTTAAAGATGCGTACGCGTATGCGAAATCAAGTTCAGGTCTTTGGTTAAATCCAGAGCCAGCTAAAGAATTTGCATTGAAAATTTTCAACTTAAGAAACGCTCAAGCCGCATTAACATGCTACAAAGAAGCGTATGCATATGCAAAATCAAGTTCAGGTCTTTGGTTAAATCCAGAACCGGCTCGTGCACATGCTGAAAAAGTTTGTAAGCTTTAATTGTCAGTTAACGTAATTGAAATTATCAAAAAAAGCCGGACTAAATGCCCGGCTTTTTTATTTTTTTATTCATGTCTGCTACTTTTTCAATTTGTAGCGACTTGAATTTTTCAAGCTTACTGCGAATGGATGAATCTGAATTTGCTAAGATAGACACAGCAAGAATACCGGCATTGTATGAGTTATCAATAGCGACGGTTGCGACAGGTACGCCTTTTGGCATTTGTACGATCGATAGAAGTGAATCCATACCGTGTAGGTTTTTTTGACTGATCGGTACGCCAATTACTGGAAGTGTTGTTAGTGATGCAATCATTCCAGGTAGGTGAGCTGCTCCGCCAGCACCGGCAATAATAACTTGATAACCGCTTTCCACTGCCGTGTGTGCGAATTCATACATTTTCTTTGGCGTGCGGTGGGCTGACACGACTTCCAAATGAAACGAAACTCCGAATTCGTTTAAGGCATCAGCGGCATCATTCATGACTTTTAAATCGCTTTCGCTTCCCATGACAACGGCAACACGTTTAGGACCAGATGATACGGATTTATTTTTTCTCATGTAAGACTCCTAAATTTTAAAGCGATTTCTTTCTTTTTGTGCCAGTTTCAGTAAACTCTGTGCCGATAAATTATTTGATGTGTAATTGATATGTCCCATTTTTCGACCGCTACGATTTTGAGTTTTTCCATACCAATACAGAGTTCCCGATACGTCGTATGGGATGTTTACAGAATTTTCATTCGAGCCGACCAGATTAACCATGCAGAACTGTTTTGAACGAGATTCAATAGGAATCGATAGGTCCCAGTTCATTACGGATTTAAGATGCAATGTAAACTGATCTTGAGACAAAGCATCTAGCGTATAGTGAGCCGAGTTATGCACGCGAGGAGCTGTTTCATTTACTATCAGTTCATTCCCATTTACGAAAAACTCAAACGTCAATGCGCCGACATAGTCGATTTTCTTCATCAGTGATTTAATTTTCTTTTTCATTTTATTGAAAGCGATATGGTCAATTGGTCCATAGACGTAATCGCATTTACTTTGACTTTGTTTCGAGAAAACCAAAGGCGTGTGGGTCCACTGATCTTTTTTGTTTCGGAAAAAAGTAGCCGCGCATTCGAATTCAAATGGAATAAAGGCCTCGGCAATAAAACCAATTTTAAAGTCTGTGATAGACTGAACTATTTTTAGATGATCTGTTTTATTTTTTACGATGAAGGTTCCATAGCCATCATAACCGCCGAAACGTTTTTTTAACACGTATCTGTAATTAAAAAACTCGCCGCTGCGATTCAACTCGTCGGTGCTCGATACTTTCAAAAATGGCGATGTCGTAATCTGATGAGTTTCTAGTAGTGTCTTTTGTAGAAAACGATCTTGGAAGGCTTTAATGTCACTTAAACTAGGAAAAATTTGCAATTTTTTAGTCGCCGCTTTTTGAACTAGGTTTACGTCCGCGAATTCGCTTTCAAAAGTTAGGATGGAAACGTTTTTTAAGAACTCACTAATGTCGTTAGAATCGTTTGGGTTGCCTTTAACCCAGTGATTGGTCACCTGAGCCGCGGGATCGTTTTTAGAGTCTGATAAAACCCACATTGTGAGGCCAAGATTCTGACCTTTTTCGACTAAAAACCGCGCCAGCTGCCCACCACCTAAAATTCCGATGGAGAGGGGGTTTTTAATTGCACTTGATGTCTTTACAGGCATGAACTAGATATACCTCGTATGCCGAAGTTGTGCAATTAGGTTATGGAGTTTAGGTGAAACAAGTCGACTGGAAGCAGGTTAATTTTCCTCTGTGTTTGGCCCCAATGGTAGGGCTCAGTCATATCGTTTTACGCGAAATTATTCAAAGTTACCTGCCGGCTGGTGCATTAACTCTGTGGCCATCAGAAATGTTAAATTCGCGGCGCGTTCCGGGGGAAAATTTAGCGACTACTCCAGAAACGATGAAATTGGAAAATGAAACTTTTTTTGTTCCCCAAATTTTAGGAAATGAACAAAAACCAATTGAAGAGACCATTGTAAAACTTAAAGACTGGGGTGCTCACGGTATTGATATCAATATGGGGTGTCCTGTTCGCAAGGCATTGAAGCATAATTACGGTGTCGCGCTTATGGGTGATTTGGATTATGCAGCCAATGTGGTCAGCATGGCGGCTTCAAGTAGTTCATTGCCTGTTTCAGTCAAGCTGCGTGCGGTTGAAAGTGAACAGAGCGAGCAAGACTTGGTACGGTTTGTTTCCCGCCTAGTGGATGCTGGAGCTGCCTGGATTTGCTTACATCCACGTGTGCCGTCACAGCAACGTCGTGGTTCTGCAGATTGGTCTCAAATTAAATTACTTAAAAGGTCGATTTTAGTGCCTGTAGTTGGAAATGGCGATGTTCAGACAGCCGCGGATGTTTGGCGCATGAAAAACGAAACTGGCTGTGACATGGTTATGGCTGGTAGAGCCTTGGCCGCGCGTCCTTGGATGGTGGCTCAAGTGGCACAAGATATGGGGTATGATGTTGGCTTTGTAGCGCGTACAAGCGAAGAAGAAGCCATTGAATACGGACTATGCTTGTTAAAATTCATTAAGTTATCGCGAAAATATTTTGGTGATAACTTAGCGCTTAGAAAAACTAATTTTTATTTAAGAACCACGACGCCATGGTTAGAATTTGGTCATTCATTAATCGGAATCGGACAGAAAGCTAAATCGACAGAAGAATTAGAAATCGCGGTGGCTGATTTTTTCAAATACAGCCACCGTATGAGTGCCTATACTGAGTTAAGACAATAAGAACTGGCCCCTTAGCGTGCAGTTACGCAATTGAAATTTCAAGTTACAAGTAGGTCTCGCGAAGAAGCAAAGACTCTTCTACATTTGCAGACGATTATCCGAACTTCGTTCCCAATTCCATCTAGCGACCAGCGTAACGTCCTTATCACTCGAAAGGCGTCGAGTTGAGGACGTGTTCATGTAATCGTGGAATTTTATCGAAGCGTATGTGTAATAGAACGGTGACTATCGATGGGAACTAATTTTGAGAGCTTTGTTTTAAATTCGGAGCTGCCCTCTTTGAATAAGCTTAAACTATTAATATAACATGACTTATTCGCCCTCCAGCCGCAGGATAAGGGGTCAGTTCCTACTTGGCTAACAGGGGCTCTAGTTTATTGTCGTTTTCAAGAGCCACTAAATCAGTATACCCGCCGACAAGTTCGTTATTAATCAAAATGATAGGCATAGTGGCCCATCCCGTTTTTTCTTTCATTCGATCCATTTCTGGCTGATTCCCGGTAAGATCGATTTCTTCAAATGGAATATTACGCGCGTTTAAAAAATTAATGGCTCTAATACAGAAAGGGCACGGATCTTTTGTGTAGATGACTACTTTTGCAGTTGTTTTCATATAATGAGTATAACGGATTTTACCTCAGATGAACAGTTAAGATGTTGAGCGACAACGTATCTTTTTGAATATACACGATTTAAAAATCAAGGATAAAGATTTTAGAATTGGCTGTAGAATTTGTTCTGCCCCAGAGATAGCATTTGTTGTTAATTTCTATTGGGGATCCAAACTCGCTTGAGCTTACGCCAGGATTAGCATCTTGCCATATCTGCGTTCCCGACGCTAAACCATTTGAGTACCATAGTTCAGTACCATAGGTTGCATCAGAGTGAGTGAAATAAAGTCTGCCCCCCTTATTGCACATTCGGGAAACGGGGGCTGTCGTAGTCAAAACTGTAGAAATGGCGTTCGTGGTAACGTTGATATTTTTGACACTTTCAAATGTCCCATCCGTATCATTCTGAAGTTGGAACAGAATGACGTTGTCATACTGAATCGGAGACAGTGTAAACATGAAATTAGCTGTGGTATTGCTCGCAATTGACGTTAGTGTACCGTCGCTAGGGTTTAAGAAAAAGACATCGTTGCTGATGCCATTTTGATAGTCTCCAGTGAGCACAAATATTTTTGCCGTGTCGGCCTGCTCGGCACCTACGAGGTAAAATATCGATTGAGTTGTCGCATTAAACGTTTTAACAAGTGAAGTGGTGGCGCCGGTGCCACCTGTTGTATAGAGTTCTGATTTTACGCCTGAATCTAGCGCCACAGCGTAGAACACGTTATTGACGTTCCATACTTTTGAGCCTGCATATCGCCCAACATCGCCTACTGTATAACTTGGGTTCAAATTCAACACGAGCTCTGTACCTATTTGAGTTCCATTAGTTGCCCATAAACCATAGCCAACGCCGGCTTTGCCTGCAAAAAACAAATATTTTGAAGAGTCAAACGCAGTACCCGAATTTAGATCGATGTCAGTTAAATCTATGTTTAGCATGGCCGTGCCGCCAGCTGTTCCATCCGTTTTCCATATGTCACCATTCGGATCAGCGTACGCAACGATATCTGGTGTTATTGATACAACTGCTCCATTTGTCATCCGTCCACATGTGCCGCCGCAGACACTAGAAACATTCGATGGGGTGCGTGTCGTCGTGTCGAATACTATGAACTCAAGATTAGCATCGAACACATCGGATGGAGGAATGATTACTTTGGATGTTGAAATTTGAGCGCGAGGAAAGACGATATTGAAGAACATATCATTTAATCCACCTAACGCATCGACGGTGCCTGCTAATGTTCCATCGGTGGAGTGTACGTAAGTGCTATGACCGATACTGACTGGAAAAAAGAAGGTATTGGCAAAAAATGAGTGTTGGTTAGCGCCGCTACTTCGGGTTCCGATGTAGCCAGGAACAAGTTCAGAGAATAAATCAAACGTATCGTTAACTATATCAAGTTGAAAAAGCTCACTGCCACGGAACGGGTCAAAGTATATAGACATTAATTTATTATTGCTAAATGGGGCGTAGTTTCGAGTTGTGGTCGTCCAGTTTGATGATCCATAAACGGGAACTATTCCAAACGATTCTAAATCAATCGGCGTAGTGACAGAATCAAATACCTCAACAGTTCCGACAGCGGTTCCATCTGATGTCCAAAGCTCTCGACCGTGTGTTGCTGAAATCGCATAGAAAATTACACCAGCGCCGCCAGCCATATAGCCCGTTGGAATAGAACTTCCCGGCACATGAGTGTTGATATCTTTAAGCAGTATAGTCCCGGCGGATGTGCCATCACTAATCCAAAGCTCGGCTTCACCGTTTAAGTTACCAGAAAATAAAAAATGTGTTGGCGAAATCTTAAACAGATTGGCTGGGTATTGATCCTCAATAGCAGTTACTACACCGTCCCCGGAGCCTGGAGTGATGTCTTTTACTAGAACGGGCGCCCCGCCACCAGTAAGTGAAACTTTATACAGCTCGACTCCTTGTGCTTTACGTGCAGGATAGATCAAATCTGTACCTAGGATGACATAAGGAAAGTGTGGATTTTCCTCTGATAAATAGAGACCTTCAATCCTATTGTCTCCGAATGTGTAAAGACCTTCTAACGTGTCGACGAGGGCTGTTCCGCCGGGCGTACCGTCTGTTTTCCAGAGTTCAAAATTGGACGCTGCGGATTCGGCAACCCAATAGTAGTTTCCACTGTATGTGAAGCCAGATTGCATAAATGGAATGGCAGTTGTAAGAGCGGTTGTTCCCCCCACCGTTCCGTCGGTCTTCCATGTTTCCCCATCTTTATCAAAAAGGAGCACTGAACCTAAAGTTACGTAGTGGCTTCTTAACATTTCACTCGTTAGCGTAGTTAAAGCAACCGTGCCGCCGGATGTTCCATCAGTTTTGTAAAGGCGAGTGGTCGTGCCATCGGTACCCACAAAATAGAAATTTGTTCCTAAAACTCCGCGTGACCTTCGTTCTATGAAATCATGGGATACCAATCCATGGCAGGACATGTTCCCAGGGCAGATATCTTTAACTAAAGTAAGTGAAGATGTCGCGCCAGAACTTATGCGATAGAGTTCTTTGGCGTCCGTATTATTCGGATCATGCGACACATACAAATAAGAACCCGCAGATTCGAGCAAATTTATTGCGCCCGCAGTAGTTAATACTTGATTTGTGCCACCGGACGCCCCATTTGTTCGATACAATACTGAGCGTATAGATGTAGAGTCGTAAGCCATTACATAAAAATAATTATCGAAGATGGCATAGTCTATATCATTGAAGTACAAGCCATAGGAACTATCTGATTCGAGTAAATTTGTGTAAGTGTCCGTGTCTATGTTGTAGGAGAGGATGTATCCGTTTGTACCGTTGGATGCTGCAATCATTCGATAATTGTTCGTTGAATAACTGTAGTCGGTAATATCCACAAAACTCAATATCGTTCCACTAATTCCTGGCAGAGAGAGTGTTGATTGTACGCCTGTTACTACGTTCAGAATTTTATAGACGTCCGAGGTGTCTTTAATGATAACTTGATTGTTTATAACGTTTTTTGAAATGATAGAGTAGTTTAAACTTTTATTTGGTGCTTCTGAAGTGAAGATAGTTCTTAAAGCCGTGGCTAACTTTTTTGTTACCGTAAAAACGGTAATGCCAGTGGAAACATAAGGAACGGCGTTACCATTGATTGCGCATACGCGAAATGAATATAGGGTGCCTCCAGTGAGTCCTGTCACTGTGTGACTTGTTCCAGAGATCGCGCTCTCAGAAATAGTTGTGCCGGCAGCGCAGGTGGCAGGTGCAGCACCGCCACTTTGATAACTGATTCTATAGTCAACGGTACTGCCGCCTCCACTTATCCAGCTCAGTGTAACTTCGCTGTCGATTCCACCGGGTGTAGCGGTTAAGCCTGTTGGATTGGGTGGTGCCGCTTGTAATGTAGTCGCGGTTGCCGTCATGCCTGACGAAACATCTGGTGTTCCATTTGCGTTAATTGCGCAGACTCTGAATGAATACTGGGTGGCTGCGGTCAGCGATGAAATCGTGTGCGATGTTCCTGTAATAGAACCTTCTCCAACCTGCGTGCCCGTCGCGCAATTCGCTGGCGCCGAGACGCCGGAGACGTATGCAATTCGATATCCCGAAGTACTACCGCCACCGCTGGTCCAGCTAAGATTAATTTGTGTGTCAGATGTCGGTGTTGCGGTTAATCCGGTAACATTCGGTGGCGCCGCATACGCGGTTGTTACTGAATAAGTAATACCAGATGAAACATCGGGTGTAGCATTTCCATTGATTGCACAGAGTCGGAAACTATATTGAGTGTTAGATGATAATCCAGTTACCGAATGAGTCGTTCCCGCAATTAAACTTTCTGAAATGGTTGTACCGGCAGCGCACGTGGCTGGCGCCGTGGCTCCGGTTTGGTAACTGATGCGATAGTCGGCGGTGGTTCCACCACCGCTAGTCCAAGATAAATTTACGGATGAATCGGAAACGCTACCACTGGTCAACCCCGTTGGATTTGGGGGAGGCGCTTGGGGTGTCGCCAACGTTGTTCCGGCCACTGTGATTCCAGATGAGACAGAGTTTGAACTGTTAATCGCGCAGACTCTAAAGCGATAGGCCGTTGAAGCCGTTAGTCCCGTTATAGCATGAGAGGTGCCAATAATACTGCTCGCAGGAATGACCGTACCAATTGTGCAGTCAGCGGGGTTATTTGCTCCCGCTTGATAAGCAATAATAAATCCTGAGGTGCTGCCGCCACCAGAAGTCCATGACAAAGTGATTTGTGTATCTGAATTAGGAGTTGCGGTTAAACCACTAGGGTTAGGTGGTGGGGTTTGAAGTGTCGTTACCGTAGTTGTTACTCCAGATGAAACGTCAGGTGTTAAGTTACCGTTGATCGCACAGAGTCTGAAACTGTATTGGGTGTTGGCTGTTAACCCGGTTACAGAATAACCTGTTCCACTAATAAGGGACTCAGAAATCATTGTTCCAGCGTCGCATGTTGTAGGTGCTGTTGCGCCTGTCTGATAGCTGATGCGGTAATCAACAGTAGTTCCTCCGCCAGATGCCCAGGTTAAATTAATTTGTGATATAGAACTAGCGACGCCTGAAAAACTAATAGGATTATTCGGCGGAGCGATTAGAGTTTTTCCCGTTACGAAACTGCCTTCAGAGATCGTTGTAACTGTTCCATTTTTTACGCTGCATAGTCGAAACGAATATGTAGTGTCGGCTAATAGTCCCATCACCGCATAATTTGTTAAGTTACTTGCTAACGATAGAGTGGTCCCAATTGCACAGTCGGTAGGTGCCGTTGATGATTGTAAGTAGGCGAGTTTGTAACTATCGAAACTTTTCGCTGGTGCGGTCCATGTTAATTGCAACGATTGATAGGTCACTCCAGAAATATAGAGTGAGGTCGGATTGTTGCTAAATGCCGGATCGCCAATAGGTGATTCGGTGGAGTCTGTTTTCACAGCTAGATCTGTCACTTTCGACGTAAGGAAACATCCCTGCAAAAGAAGACTGAAGGCCAGGATGGTAATTACCGAAGTTGCATTTGGGGATGACATAATTATGTATAACTAATCGGAAATTTGGCGAATAGTCTTTAATAATTCAGGTTTTGAATCCTACGGGCGCTACTTTGCTTTAAACGTATCGAAATGAGATAAGGTATCTAAAAACGTAAGAAACTGAGGCCGCGTCTGCAGTAGATTAAAAATTGGCATGGAACTTAGTTCGCCTGTCGTTACAGCTAAGCCACTGAGTTTAAGATAAAATGTGGTAGTGACCCAGCGGAATCGCGGATTTAATTCAAATGCTATTTTTGAAACCGAACGCATTGTTTTCTGAGCCGATGATGATAGTTCCCCTAAGTTGAAAACTCTCAATAGAGTGTTGAAGTCGGTTTCACTTATTTTCTCGTGCAAGAAATTAGAAAAAAGATAACAGCCAATTAAAAATTTTAAAGTCTTGGGTTGGCCAACTTCGGAGACTAGCTTTTTCAGCTGACTGCGGTCTTCGTACATGAAGATATAAGAGTTGAGTTCGTAAAAGATCCGGTGAGCATTGTCGTCAACATCAACAATGCCAAGAAGTTCGCACGCATTGGAAAATGACTCTTCGATCAAAAGCCGTAGAATCGTTGTGTCACGATCATCGGAATTCTGAAAATAGTATTCAGAATATGACCTAGCAATCGTGTGACAGGATTCATGAAAAATGCGATTCTTTTTTAGGTTGTCGGTGACTTCGTCCCATTCGGTCATTAGGGGGTGTTGCATTTCAATCTGGCGTAGGACGCTGACGTTGTCGCTATAGGGAATGGTTTTGTCTCTTAAAATTGTTTCGAGTTGACTCAGCGGAAGAGCCAGGTAGTTCGCATTAGGCTCATCTGAGTAGCGAAAACCAAGTTCTCGTGATTTTCGTCTAATTTCGCTGAAGAGTCTGTTTTTCTTAATTAGAAAGCCATCGCCTAGGTTTTTAGATACTCCTAGATCAGAGTGATTGTTGTCGTGAAACTCAAGAAGTCGGCCTAATTTCATGTCAATTACAGGTATCGATGTTCTTTGAAGGCGGCAAGGGTAAAACCTAATTTAAAGAATTTACAGGATGCTCGGAAACTCGCGATGGTATTTTCACCGCGTCTATAGTAAGTTCAATTTCTGTGAAATTTAAGTATATACTTCCGCCTGTTTATAAGAGGTTCTTTCCAGCAACGTTTTGGTCATCCGAACTTGTTGAAGAGAAGGCGACCTGCCACCAATGCATTCAGGCTCCTAAAAAATACGATGCAGACTTAAAGTGCTGCACATTCTGGCCATTTATTCCAAACTACGTGGTAGGTGAAATCCTTTCAAGCAAAGAGGAAAAATACAAATACGCTCAAAATGTAATATCAAAACATATTGAAAACCAGCATTGGAATTTACCTATGGGATTGGTCGCACCTGCCGACTACCAAGTTGATTTTAAGAAAAAGAAAAGTAAAGTCTTCGGACGGGATGACTCATTTTTGTGTCCCTACTATTCTAAAAATAATAATAATTGCAGCTTATGGCTTTATCGCGGCAGTGTGTGCACGAGTTTTTTTTGTGAATCGAGCTATGGGAGATCTGGTCATGAATTCTGGCAGCTTTTTGAAAATTATTTCAGCTATTTGGAAATGGGACTTTCGCAAGAAGTCCTGGTCTATAAAGATTTTTCACCTAGAGACGTAAATGATCAGCTTGAGTATCTTATGTTGGATAAAAAAATCAAATTCACCCATGATAAATACAAAAAAATATGGAAGCATTTTTATCGAAAAGAAAAAGATTTCTATATTCAAGCTGCCGAATTTGTAAATCAAATGCCAGCGTCCCAAGTAAAAGAAATATTGGGCGACACTGGGGTTGAAATAAAAAAGAAAATGCTAACAGCATTTCAAAATACAAAATGTTAGATAGTTAAAATCTACTTCGCAAGATTTTTAAGAATAAAATCAAAATCAGTTTTCGTCACAGGTTGAATACTTAAACGTTGACCACGTTTTAAAACAAGTAGTTCCGATAATTGCTTTGTATCCTTAAGCGTACTGAGCGCAATTAAGTTAGTGAACTTCTTTTTAAACCCTACTTGTACGCAGTACCAAATAGGTTTTTCCTTTGTTGCTTTACTGTCAAAATATTTTGATTTTTTGTCAAATTGAGAAGGGTCAGGCTGTTTTTCTTTTGTGACAACAGCAAGACCTGCGATACCGGGAGGCTCACAACTTGAGTGATAAAATAGGATTTCATCGCCCTCCTTCATGTCGTTCATCATAAAATTTCGGGCTTGATAGTTGCGAACGCCTTCCCAGAGAGTCGTTTCATCTTTCTTAAGATGATCAATAGAGAAAACATCGGGTTCCGATTTCATAAGCCAAAAATTTTTCATAGTAGGTATTATATATAGCGACTGCTATTCAAAAGTCGAGATAATTGTTAAACTCATGTTTTTACAAACACTTGTGGTAGCATAACGGTATGGACATATTTGCGTTTGTACTCGAAGACGAGGAAAAATTTCAGACCCAAATATTTCAAGCTCTGAGAAAAATTAATCCGAAAGTTAAGATTCGTTTTTTTAGTACCTTAGAAGATTTTTCAGCTTGGATTGGATTATTCATTAAACAAGGCGGAGCCGCGGTTGAAAATGCCGGCTTCCGACTATCTGAGGATACTCAAATCGAAACGGTAAGTGAAACTAAGTCAATTCGTCTACTTGTGTGTAAATCAGAGAGTTTAGGTAGTCGCTCCACTTCGCTAATTGGAAAAACAATCGAATTGTTTGAACGAAGACGCCTTTGTACTCAAGATGAACGTACCTCCGCAGTTATGACGGCCTTTGATCATGAACATTTCAATTTAAAACCAATGGAAGCTACCTTTATAAATAATGTTATTTTTAAACCATTCGACCAGTTAATTTTAGAAGAGCATTTGAGATTTGCGCTTGTTGGTCGAAAAAAGCCAAATGACGAAAATTTTAAAAGTAACAAGTTGGAAGCGCAAGTCGAGATGGTAAAAGACATTCCGTGTGAAGGCTTTTCTGATCTTGGTTTTGTGACAATCAGTGATCGAGAGGTTCCTGCAGGGTCGGTCTCTAAATTTTATTCTGAAGAGTTTGCTTCGGATTCTATCAAGAGTGTGATGGCCCGTTGTGTGAAATCCGTTCCAAGAACAGGAAAGGATCAAACTGGTTTTTTATGTTGGATGGAATATTTTGCCCTAGAGAGTGGTCAGATAAAAAAATTTCGTAAAGATTTGCTCAACGAATTTCCATCTAGCTATATGGATGCTCGTATCAATGAATTTAGGAAAAATATTTTAGTGTTAGACTCTTTAGGGGAAACCGAGCTTGCACCGTCACTAAAACGATATTTTCCTATGTGCAATGTGCACTATTATCCAAGCTGGGAACGTTTTATTTTTGATTCTGCTCCCGAGAGCTCGGGTATGCTTGTTGAGAAAGATATTCCGATTCCCCATGGATTTAAAATTGTTCTGGATGCCACCGGTCACTACATTTTGGATCAAGCTCCACAAAGCGAAACAGAAATGGTTTTTGGTGAGTTGTTTAAGGACCTAAAAAAGAAAGACTTTCAACAGTTGCTGTCTGCTGACGCAAAAAAGGAATGGACCGATGTCTTTCATGCGAAGCAGGTAACTTTGGGGCACGAACCATTGTTGATGGTTAATAACGCGGGCAAAATATTTATCGTCAAATTGATCGAATTCAAGAAATCTATCAGTGCGACAAACTCGCCCACTATTGAACTTTTGTTTTCAGAACTAACCATGGCAGAAAAAGCGGCGTATTTAAAAAGTAAGAGTTCCCTTCCATCCAATTTTGATTTGATAATCGCGTCGGTAGATTTTATGAATCGTGTTGTTGAGGGAAATCCATACCCCAACGCAAAGCGAATCCTTACCGTTTCGAAGCAAGTGGGCGATAAAGATAAAAAATATTGGGCACCCCTTGTTTATGATATTATGGAGATGCCCGCAGACAAGAATTTTTTAGTTAAACGCATTTATTTTTCTTTTATGGAAAAATTCACTTGGACAGTTAACCACTTTAGTAAAAGCAAAGCAGAAATTCAATCGGCACAACAAATACAAATTGATGAGATTTCGGAGGCGGGATTGGTCTTTAAGTACCATCGGGCTCTTGAAATTGGTTCGTTTCGTAGGTTTTATCTGTGGACACCTAACGAAGTTGAGCTTCGAGATTATTTAGCCAGTTGCAATTATGTAGAAGAAGTTAAAGAAGCGAAGGGAGTTACATATAACCACCACTTCGTTTTCTTTGCGATGAAAGATTTCTATTTAAAAAATATTCGTTTATGGGTTCGGGAAGCCTACATTCTGAGTAAATCCAAAGAACAATAGGCTAGTCACCTTTAGCGAGTACAACCCAAGTGATGCCATCGCCGCCATTTTCAGGGGTGCCGGCTTTCCATTGTTTAATCAAAACACTACGAGATAGGTACGAGCGTATTGATTTTTTTAGAACTTCCGTCCCATGGCCGTGGATAACTTTGATTCGATCTTCTTGGTTTTGTACCGCGCGATCCAAAATCACTTCTAATTCGCCTATAGCTTCCTCTACTGTTTTTCCACGTAGATCGACTGTGCGATCTTCATCGACAAGTGCTACTGAAAAATGGCTAGATTTACGAACTAACTGAGCCGTAGGGTTGGACTGTTTGTCTGGCGGTTTTAATTCCGTCCAATGCACTTGTAAACGCAGTGAATTAGAAAACACTAATATTTCACCCTTAGAGTTAGGCTGTCCTTGAATAAGTCCATCCTGACCTAATGAGGTAATGTAGACTTTTGATCCCGCCGGGAATTTTTTAATAAATTCGTCTGCAGTTTCAATTCGTTTGATTTCTGCTGGTTGAGCTTTAACGATTTCAGGTAGGTTGAACTTGATGTCTTGTAGTTGGCGATGCTTATCCAGCGTCGTTTGCGCATTAGCCGTTTGGATAGCGTCTTCCACTTTTTTCTTGGCCTGTTTAACCTCGCGTTCTAGAAGTTGAGCTTTTTCGTCATTGAAGTTCTTGATCATTTTTTCGTACTTGTTTTTCTGAGTGTTGTGATCGTGAATTTCTTTTTTAAGCTTTTGCTGTAGGCTTTGAATTTCTTTTTTAAGTTCTTCGATGTTTTCACGAGCTTCGATGCGCGCGCGCGTTTCTGGCGATAATAAATCAACGGCGCGATTTATGATTTCACTCGATACACCTTGGCGTTTTGCCATTTGAATTGCAAATGATTGCCCGGGGATGCCCGGCAAAAATTGATACGTCGGCTTACCTGATGTTTGATCGTATTCTAAGCTTCCATTCATAACACGATCCGATTCATTCCAACCCATTTTAAGCTGACTTAAGTGGGATGTAATAACGGCGAAGACTTGATTACGGCTATAGGCTTCGATAAAACTACGTCCCAAAGACGCGCCCTCTTCTGGATCTGTCGACCCGCAGATTTCGTCAATCAGGATCAGGGAATCATGAGATTTCTTTTTTGAAGACTCTTGCAAGATTCTTAAGTGAGCCGCGAACGTTGAAAGTTCTTGGTCTACGCTTTGCGAGTCACCAATACTAATGATGATTTCTCTAAAGAACGGAATTTTAGACTGAGCCAGTGCGCAGATCGGCAATCCACAACGCGCCATCTGTGCGGCTAGGCCTATGGACTTCAACAATACGGTCTTGCCACCGGCATTAGGGCCGGATAGTAAAAGTATCGATTTATCTGAGTTTAATTGCACCGAGTTTGAAATCACGGCTCTTTGACTTAAAATTAAAGCCGGATGTTTTAGTTCAATGAGGTCAATTTCTGCATCGGTGAACTCTGGAACTTTGGCATCCAGGGCCACGGTCAATTGAGCCTGCGCCAAACGTAGATCTGTCTTTTCTAAGATTTGGAATGAAATTTCGAAATCATTGATTTTTTGGAAAAGGTATTTCGAGATCTCTTCAAGTAAACGTTCGATCTCTTCTTCAATTTCTACATCGATTTGACGAAGACGGTTATTCAGAGGAATTACTTTTTCTGGTTCAATATAAACCGTTTGTTTAGTTTGTGACGAGGCGTGGATCACGCCGGGAACGTAATGCTGCATTCCCGATTTGACGGGAATAACCAGTCGACCTTCACGTAATGTTACGTACTTTTCTTGAAGGTAAGATTCCATTTGGAAATCTTTAACTAGGCGATCGAGTTGATTTTCTAGTTCACTACGTAATTTGTTTTTTTCATTAAATAGGCGATATAACTTCTCACTGGCGTCTGTACGAATTTCACCTGTTGGGCTCATCAATTGGTCGATGGCTGACAAGGGTTCATCGGCTTTCATCAATTCACTGCGTACATACCGGCACCAAGGCGTAGTGTAATCAGTGAGTGCTTCCTTGAGCGCCAAAATTTCCATACAAAATGTTCTGACGTCGCGAAGCTCGATCGTTTTTAAGACGGCTTTTTTACGTAAGCGAAGAATCCAATTAGAATAATGATCCAGTGACTCCATGAATGGACGAAGCCCATTGCTGATGATTTGTGACGCCTCTGCGATTTCATCAAAGGAACGAATGGCTTCGCTTCGTTCACTTTTTGGTTTCATGTTTTTATGGATCTGACTTTTAACAAAAGAGCTAGTGCAAAATCCTTCGATTTTTTGTAATAGCAAATCCCAATCAAGATTTTCTAAATTTGTCATAGACTCCATTTACCAATAAATGTCCCAAGAAAGCAATCAAGATGACAATCCACAAATAGTGACCAATACGAGTAAAGAAGGTAGTTTCAGGATTATTTCGATACGGAACGACTTGCCTTTGTGTCCATTCTTTTAACCACGGAGATAGAGGTGCGATATCGCCGTAGGCAGTAACGAACGTCGTAATGCCGGTATTGGTCGAGCGGATCAAAGGACGACGTGATTCAATGCTTCGAGCGAGCGTCATATACAAATGCTGATACGGCTCGAACGGAATTCCAAACCAAGAGTCATTGGTAACATTGACCATGACCTCGGCACCTTTTGAGGCCAAGCCAACCGTAAATTCGGGGAATAAACCTTCGTAACAAATCTGTGCACCGATATGAACATAGTCGTTCTTAGCGGCATCTTTTGGATATATCAAAATAGATGGGCCAGGACCGCGACCGAAATTGGACACAAACGGTAGTATTTTGCCGAGTATAGGAAATTTTTCGCTGAATGGTAAATATTCACCGAATGCGAGTAGTTCTGTTTTATGATAAGCGCGGGTTAGGTCCACACCTTTGGGATCAAGTAAGAATAGTCCGTTAAATACTGATCGTTCTGGATCACTGATTTTATCATCTTTGGAGAACGCACCTGTTAACAGCGTTTTTTGAGTACGAACCAGAAATTCAGTAATCAGTTTATGGTTTCTTTGATGAGCATAGTTTGCATTTAGGTATTCAGGAATGGCGACTTCAGGCCAAACGATAAGGTCAATATCGGGGTTTTCTGCTAATCCCGTTTCGCTCATTTGCACATATTTTTTAGCTATTTCGTCACGAAATCCTTTTCCTTTTTCGGCGTACATGCGTTCTAAATTACCGATGTTGGCTTGTACCTGAAGGATTTTAAGTTCAGAGTCCGCTGTTTTCCATTTTTGCCCATGAACGTAGCCCAAGATATTTAGAGCGGCGAAAATAATGAGTACGACCGAAAATGGTTTAATGGCCTGGCGTAGTGAAAAACCTTCGCTGGATTTGCGAAATAGAAAATAGAATAGAGCTGCTTGTGCCACATAAACGAGGAACGAAAGGCCGTCGAAGCCAATGACATCGGCTAATTGAAAAATAGGGAGTTTCGACCAGAATAGGGTGTATCCCAAATGCCATGGAAAAATCCCTGGCCATACGCATTCTGTTAGAAACGCGATCAACGCGAGTGAAACAACGCTGTGACCAAAGCTCCAATCAAATTTCTTACGCATGACAAAGGCTAGATAGGCGGCGAGGGGAATGTAAAGATGTGCTAGGGCACAGAATAAAACTAAAACAACGATGGCGACGGGCCATGGGAAACCGCCGAATGCCTTGGCTGTGTACGCAATCCAGTGAAATCCAATTAACGTCAAAGTAAATTGAGTGACCCAAGCTGCGGTGAACGCTTCGCGCGCGGTTTGGGCGCGGAAAAATACCCAATACCAAAGAGGAATATAACTAAAAAACAACCCCCATGGGTAAAAGGGGATGTAACTGGTGCCGACGATCAAACCGCTTAAAATACCTAAACGATATTTCTTGATAAACCCTAAAATCTTGTTCATGATTATTATATTGAAGAGCATATGGATAAAATAACAACTGAAAAATTAAACACTCCTGCAGATTATTTAACGATTCGCTGTCCCCAGTGTTTAAAGCTTTATATGGTTCAAGAAGAACAAATAAAGACAGTGTATCCTGAGTTCACATGTACCGGATGTCAGTGTCATTTCGCGTTTGAATATCCAGTGCCTAATCGTGACTCAATCTTAACATTTCAAATCGCTCCGACTCAGTTTGAATTTAAAAAGAAATGTCCTAAGTGTGATTTTTTGCAAAGTGAAAAGAATGAGATTTGCAGCGCTTGTGGTATAGTTATCGAAAATTTTTTGTTACTTAAGAACGAAACTTACCCCAGAGTGAGCGTGGATCTGATCAAACTTTGGAGCGATGTTCTTCAGGAATTTGAGAACGGCTATGCGCACGAACTCTTTATTTCTCAATGTCGTTCAAAACAGAAATTAGATTATGCTGAATTTAAATACAAAGAACTAGGTAAGCGTGCGGGTGATGAATCTATGGTTTCGCCGTGGCTTGAAAAAATTAATCCTGAAAAATATGATCCCAATTATAAAGTGAACGTGTTGGACGAGCAGATCGCAAGTGCTACAACGCCCTCTGAAGCGCCGGTACCTAAATTCATACAGCATACAGCTGCGGTTTACAGTTATCTGGTAAAACACAATTGGTTCTATTTGATTGGAACGTTAGCGGGAATTTTGCTGATCGTTATGGGTATCTCGACGCCGGGTAAGCGAAACCAAATTGGACTTGGAATCGCATTGCTTTTGAGTTCTACAGGTTTTTACGTTTTCAGAAACAATCCTCAAAAAAAGAAAAAATAACTAAGCTTATTGTATCTGATTCTCTTTTTTATCGCCAAGACGTTTCGTGTTGTTATTGGATTTTTGAACGGCATCCATCAAGCTTTTTCCAAAAGGATTCGAGCTTAACTCTTTGTTGTCGCCCTTGGTAGTCGTAAAAACCTCATGTACGGGTCCTGTTACCATAACGCCATTTGCCGACATGCCTTGATCTAGCACGGTGAGTGCTTTGAATAGATTTAGTGAACGCGATGTTCTTGTTTTTTGTGCTAGAGTTGGTGAGGCATCGCCCGTTGATAAAATGTACTTTTTAATATCATCAAATTTGAAATCTGTTTTATTAGCTTTAACCAGCACAGCGGCACCGGTTACAAAGGCAGTCGCTTGTGAAGTGCCTGTCATGAAGCCGTAAGAGTTTCCGGGCAAAGTCGAGATAATATTCTGTCCTGGAGCTGCGATATCGACAGTTTCGATGCCGAAGTTACTTGTAGAAAGGATTTCCTTACTTGGATCAAGTGCCGTTACGCTGATAATATTTGATAATTTATAGTCCGCTGGATAATAGTGAAACTGGTCTGAGTTTGAGCGCTCGTTACCCGCAGCGGCTACAAACAGAATGCCATTTTTTTCAGCTTTTTTGACCGCATCGAATTCTTCTTGCGAATAGTCAGTGCCACCACCTGAATAGTTGATGATTTGAGCGCCCATTTTAATCGCATAATTAATACTGTTGATCGTATTTTTTAAATTGTCCGTGTTCGTTACTTTTGGATCATAATACTTGATGATCATTAGGCTCACTTCAGGAGAAATGCCGCTAATGCCTTTTTGATTTCCCGCTTGGGCTCCAATGATACCGGCGATATGAGTCCCGTGCCCGTGGTTGTCTGTTAAGTCGCCTGTTGATGATACGAAATTCCAACCATGAACGTCATCGACATAGCCATTTTTATCATCATCAATACCGTTCACCGCTTTATCTTTTCCATTTTTATCCAGACCGGTTTCGCCTGGGTTTTTCCAAAGATTAGCCTTTATGTCTTCATGGTTAATATCGATACCCGTATCAATAACGGCAACTAAAACGTCCTTGCTCCCATGGGTAACTTTCCAAGCGCGTGCCGCATCTGATTTTTTTAGCCCCCAAGCTTGTTTAATGGCAGGGTCATTAAAAAGGGCGCTAGGCTCGTTTTCGACTTTATCTTGCTTTGAAATAACTTCGGATTTTTCGAATTCACGAACCGTCGATTTGCCTTTCTTGCCACTCGCATCGCGGCTAGCTAAACTCGAAAAATCGGCCTCACCATCAAGGTTGAAAAATAGGGCAAGCGATACCAATGAGAACAAGAAAAATAGTCCTAATGTAATTGTGACTTTCAATGACTGCATTTACGACTTTCCTTTGGGTTGCCTCTTTAGTAAGTTTATCGGGAAGTTGTTATTAAAAATAATGGGATCTTGAAAATAATTAGAAACTGTATCAGTATGAGAAAACTATGATGCAATACTTTAAATTTTCATTTCTATTCACGTTTATTGGACTTGTACTTGCGGGGTGGCTTGGCTATTCCGCACATGGAATGGCAGGTCTAGTACAGACTGTCTTTATTGCAGCCGTTTTGGCTATACTTGAAGTGTCTTTATCATTCGATAACGCCATTGTTAATGCGGTCATTTTAAAGAAAATGACTCCGTTGTGGAGACACAGATTCTTAACTTGGGGTATCGCAATTGCCGTATTTGGTATGCGTTTAGTTTTCCCCGTTGCCTTGGTGAGTGTAGTAGCACAAATCAATCCGCTAGCGGCACTGAATATGGCGATTTTTGAGCCTAATGTCTATGCTGAGCGAATGTTGTCAGCTCACTTAGAAGTGGCCGCGTTTGGTGGCAGCTTTTTGTTACTTGTCGGTTTAAAATTTTTCTACGATGTAGAAAAAGATGAACACTGGATTTCATTTATTGAAAAACCTCTAGCGAAGTTGGGTCGTTTGCGGGCTATCGAAATAGCGATGAGTTTGTTGGTGTTGCTTGTAATAATGAGCTTCTTGCCAGACGAAGATAAAATTCGTTTTATCAAGTCAGGATTGTGGGGCGTAGTTACTTATGTTGCTGTGGATGGTATTGGCGCGTGGCTCGAGTTTTCGGGCGAGCAACAGAATGACATCAATCGTGCCAGTGCGGGCATGTTCCTGTATTTAGAAGTACTGGATGCTTCGTTTAGTTTTGACGGTGTTATCGGCGCCTTTGCGATCACTCAGAATTTATTCATAATCATGATTGGTTTAAGTATCGGAGCCTTCTTTGTTCGAAGCTTAACGATTATGTTTGTTGAGAAAGAAACATTAAGTAAGTTTGCTTACCTTGAACATGGCGCGTTTTATGCTATTTTATCGTTAGCATTTTTGATGTTATTAGATCCATTCTTTCATATTCCTGAGTGGGTCACGGGTCTTTTAGGCGCTGCGATTATTGCTCTTTCGTTTATTTGGAGTGTGAAGTTTGCTCCACCCACAGAGTCAGATACGTAGTTAGTAAAATTATAAAGGCTCCCAGTAACTGCATGGGAGTCAGTATCTCGTTTAAAAATAAATAGCCAAACATAAATGCGAACGGCGATTCAAGTAAGAAAAACTGGCTAGCGGTTTCTGAGCTCAGTACTTTTTGGGCCCGGATCTGAATCGTGAAGGCAATAATGCTAGAGCCGATCGCTAGATGAAGTATTCCTATCGACGATAGGGTCGATTCGGGCTTCCAAGTGATCGTGTCTTGCAAAAGAAAAAATGGAGTCACGCAGACAAGCGCCCAAAAGTTTTGAAAATTGTTAAAACGAAAGGGTGACTGAGATCGTGGGGCAAGCTTACCGACAGCGATAATTTGTAAAGCTGCTAGGACAGAAGATCCCAATGTCCACACATCGCCTGTATTAATGTCTGGGCTTTCCGAAAAAATATTCAGCAAGAACATTGTCCCAATCAAAGCGATTAAAGCTAGACCATAAAAGCGACGATCAACTTTTTCTCGGAATAGGAATTGATTAATGAATGGAATCATCAATACATAAAGTGTTGTAATAAACGCACTCTTTGTTGCTGTCGTCGTTTGAAGTCCAATAGTTTGCGGTATAAGCAAGGCCGCCATAAAAAATCCAGGCCACAAGGCCAGGCGCCATTCGCTAAAGGAAGCGAAGAAGTGTTTTCTATCGAAAATGATGATATAAAATTCGGCCAACACAAACGCTATTAGGTAACGGAAGAACAAAACATCGTACACTGAAAAATCAATCAGCGCCCACTTAGTTGCAAGAAAACCAAAACCCCACAGAATGCCTGCGAAAAGGAGTTCGATTGCAGCTCGATTTTTTGAAATTTGTTTGTTCATTGAGGGGAATCTATATCATAATACGAAAAGATGTCCATGGAGAAAGGATTGACATGATTTTCAGATTTGGAATTACCGCCGCTTTGATCACTACATCACTTGCATTTGCTCAGACGGGAGCAAAATCAGAGTACACTAAATCGACATATTTTGAGCCAGGAGAAGGCATTGTTTTCCCAAACATGGAAATAGAATATTCGCTAGATCCTAAGCTTCCGAATCAACTAAAAGTCGGCAATGCAGTTTTCAATCAAAATACATTTTTGATTGAGCTAAAGGGACTGCACGCGTTGGATCCGGCCTTCAAAGGGCCATTAGCTCAAAAAAACGAATGGGCGTTTATCCTTCATTGGCCGAAAGCGATTTTTCCAAATCCAGAGATCGAAATTATTTCGGGCGCGGGCCGGTCTGTTTGGAAAAAAGCCATGACGGAATCAGAATCTAAAACATGGCAGGAACGTACCGAAGCTTGGAAAAAGAAATTGGGAACTCCGAAGTACAATCCTACAGTTTTAAATGCAAGTTATGGGTTAATTGGCGGCAGTGAGGTAAATCGCCTACGAGGACTATTGGCAAATTCCTTCAAATTTTGCGTATTTTCCAACACCGGTAAAGGTGATTCACGATACTGTTCTCCCTTAATGGCTATCAAGCAGGGTAAAAAACTATTTGCTCAAAATGACTTAAAAAATCGCGTGTTGATTCAAAATGAAGAAGCTAAACCAGAAGACATCATTAAAGCAGATCCTTTAGTTCCGGCCACGTTTTATGCTGAGTTTGCGTTGGGTGGTAGCTATGAATTCAAAACAGATGTGCCCAAGCCAGATCTGGCGGATATTGCAGAAATCAACGATACAACATTAAAAGTTACCGGTCATGGCGTAAAGCCAAATATGCCTGTTCGAATCATAACTAAAGATGAAACGTCTAAATTGACTCGTTTCTTTGGTTTTGAAGCAACTATCAAAGACGATCGTGAATTTTGGGAAGTGGCTATCCCTAAAACCGCACCCTACCTCTACTTTCCAGGGCCAGCCGGTGGTGTTTTCAGGCAGGTTATCGTAGCCTCTGAAGTTCCTAAGGCTAGATCCCGAGTGTGGGTACATGAACGAACACCGCTGTCCGTGTACAGCAGTGAATTGCCAATCAAAGCCGTTAAGCCGCAAGGTTCAACTGTTGAGTCGGATCAAAACTCAATCGCTCCAGGCGCGACTCCTCGTGAATTCATTTGGAATTTCCGTGCGGATAAAAAAGGTGAGTTGAATAAAAGTTATCTAACGGTCACTCAAGGCGGTAAGAAGTTCACGTCGTTCTATGAAATCTATCGTTCGCAACCCAACGAGATTTCTGGTCGTTTCACTGGTATTGTTGCTAACTCGGGGCAGGTCGTTTTGGGTGAAGTTTCCTACAACCGCTGGTTTGAGTCTCTACTGGGTAGAAATAGCTTTTCGTTTCAGCGTTGGGGCTTAAATCTACGTTACTTCAAATCATTCAGTCCCTTATTTGTATCCGATACTCAGAAGGAAAACTTAACGTCCCTAACGGGAGATATTAAATATCGTTTTACTCCTGGTGTTTGGACACGTGATGCTTCGATGGGTGTGATGTTTGGCTACCAAGATTTAGTGTTCGGGGATTTCAAAGCGACAATGGCGGGTGCGGGATGGTTCTGGGCGCGTTCTATGCCGCGAGTGTTTGATAATATCTTTAACTGGATTCCTTTCATGAGATATCCAAAATGGGTGGATATGGAAGTGATCTATTACTTCTCGTCACTGAAATCAAATATCACATTAAACTCACCGTTTAGTGTAAACTTCCACGGCCAGATTTTATGGAGTAAAAGTTTTTTTGGTGAAGCTGGCTTTGGTTTAAAGCGTTACGCGTTTATTGATAAGGAGCTAAATCAAAAAGCCGAACTGAATACCTTCTACGGAACCGTGGGGCTTGGGTTTAAGTTCTAAAGCTCGCGGTAGACTTTTAAAAGTTTGGAAAAAAGAGAGGGCCACGTCCTCTCTTTTTTTTTATTTACGACCGACTGCGACTTGTTTGTGCAAATCGCAGCAAGTGTCTAAATGACCTAGAAATCACCTAAACAAATTCTATATTTTAGTAAATTAGTTGGCGTGAGGCTTGCTAACACCTATCCCGGGTCCATCATTCAGTTGAAAAAAGAGTCAGATTGGCTCTTCTACCGGGGGGTAGTGTGAGTTTAAGTTCTATATTACTGTTGATCATTCTTTACAGTTTTTTTACGTTTGCTGACAGTGTAAATATTCCAATAAAAACTGTAAAAAAACCAGCTGCGGATTTGTCCTATCAAGGGCGTAAAATCGATCCGTCTGAGGCCGCAGAGCTAGCATCTAAACAAATAGATATTAGTCGTTTAAATCCAAGCGATAATAAATTCTGGCAAGACAAAGTCTACGACGTCAAAGATGCTTCGTTAGCTAGTTTCCCACACGGTAGCGCGGGTGTAAATTTTCAAGCGACCGAAGCGGTAATTAACGAACTTTTAACAGTCACTGTTCGTGTTCAAGATGCAAAATCCCCTGAACGTTTTTATCGTATGGCTCTGAGCCGATATTCACCTTCATTCATGATGAGAGCCGCGATGCTCAGAAAAATGGGCTACTACATTCCGGCATTGAAGCAATACTCTGACATGAAACTTATTTTCAAAAGTGAAAGTGAAAAAGAGCTATTTCTTGAAAATATGCAAAAAGGAATGGTACTCGATGTTAGCGATACGTCATGGATCAAAGAAAACAACAAAAGTGATCACAGCTTAACATTCAGTGATTGTGTACTCGAAACTCCTTCAAGCGAGTATTATGATCTTCATTGGGGAACAACGCCTAACCCAAAGAATCCCGCGATGGTTTCAATATTAGAACTGTTTTCAAAAAATCGTGCATTTCGTGCGTTGATCGTGCCCTATGTGCTAGTGGACTTACCAGAAAGTGTGAATCGCTTCCTTCCTAAATCGGCGAGCGTAGTTTCTGGTCACGTTGTAATGAATCATCCTTTTGGTGCTGCATTTAGCGGGACGACCTACGAGGACGTAAAATGGCTGCTTTTGAAAATGCAGGGTTGGACAGAGAAAGACGTTCGTGAAATCGTGGCAAGTGCAAGCCTACCTCCAGATATACACGAACTAGTTTATCGCAAGTTGCTTTATCGTATTAGCAATATGTTTGAATTTTTCGATATGAAGACCAGCTTTCAAGCGAGTCTACCAACATTAGAATACGATGCGGCTGGCGGAAAAATTAAAAATGGTAAAGTCATGCAAGAAACATTTGCACCATTTCCTTTTCGTTTTGCCCATGGCGACCCCGAAGCACCATTTCAAGAAGGCGATTATGTTCGTTATTTCAAAATTCGTGGTATTACGACCGTCGTGGCTACTGCCCTGGCTGAAATTTCTAAAAAATTACAAATTCAGGACGTTGGCGATTTAGCTCAACAACG
>DDTZ01000085.1:0-334 GCA_002344565.1 Bdellovibrionaceae bacterium UBA2351
CCACTGACTGCCCCTTACCTGAAGACGACATTACCGGTTTTATAACGTTCGGAAATCCAATTTTTTTACTCGCGGCAAACAGTTCTTCATAGGATTCGGCATAAAGAAATTTAGCGGTTTTAAGCTTTAATTCCCTAGCTGCAACATCGCGAATGGCATCGCGATTCATCGTCAGGTGGGTCGCCTTTGCAGTAGGTACAACCTGAATACCACGCGATTCAAATTCTTTTAATTTTTCGGTACGAATGGCTTCGATTTCAGGGACTAAAATCGTGGGCTGATGTTTTCGAACTATGCGATCCAGTTCGTTAGCATTAAGCATATCAATTACTTC
>DDTZ01000085.1:722-27977 GCA_002344565.1 Bdellovibrionaceae bacterium UBA2351
TCGTTGAGCCGAAATTGCAAATTCTTTACCCAACTCACCAGCGCCCAAGAGCATAATTTTAATTTTGGATTTTTTCATAGCTCAGTTTTATTCTAAAACTGAGCTCAAGACAATCGCTAGGCCATCTGGTCTGGTCGCATTGCTTATTTAAGTCTCATCACAGATTCTAAATCGGAACGGTTTTTGGGAAACCAAAGATTTCCGACATGGCCACCGTCAGGATATAGATAGAAATTATTCTTTCCAACAAAATCACTCATAAATTGAATATCTTCTTGGCGGTGTATATAGTCGTCGGCATTAGTAAAAATATAAACTATTGGATTATTACGTAATCCCTCTAGTGAAAACAAACTTGATTTCTGCACTAAATTTTCTAGGGGCATATTTTTCATATTTAAATTTGGAAAAACTATTTCGCGCATGTATTGATTAAAACTAATTGAGCGCGCTTCCTCTAAACGGGAATTCATTTCGAAACGACCGATTTTAGATTTGAGTATACCTAAATCATTGACCTGCTGACTTGCGAATACAACATCCCCGAGGTCCTTGCGGAAGTTATAACCTACTAACCACTGGCGTTCATCCATCGTTAGTTTCAAAGTATCTACCGCGTTTAAAATTTTTGCGATATCAAAACCATGATCCAAAATATCGCTACCCACGCTGAATACATAGGAATTAATAAATTCTTTGCGCCCTCCCGAAATGCGAGTTCCCGCATTGTAGGCATTATCCAAAACATCGATCGCATAGCCAATATCCACGGCTGGATCAATCATCACAAGTTTTTTAAAATTGAAAACCTGCTTACGCGTATCCTCATCAAGTAAAAACGCAGCCATTAAGCCACCCAGCGAATACCCCATAATAGAATAGTTTTCTATCTGAAGATTCTTAGTCTTAGTTAAGTGTGCAGAAACAACTTGAAGCAAATTATAGTATTCTTTTTTGTCGTTCGGAATGTAGCCAGGCGCACCCGTTCCACTCATACTAATAGCGTACTGATAATTCATTGAACTAGGTAATGTCACTACGTGATAGCCTAAATCAAACATTTGTTGAGCTGTACTCATCGCACCAGATGAAGAAGCCGTCGCTCCAGTTCCGCCCAGTACAAAAACTAAGGGAGCTAGCTTACCTTTTTGTTCAAACAAGTTAAAGATTACTTTATTGCGATTTTCAATAAACTTAACCGTTCGACGTTCTGGTCGTACTTCAAGCTCAAGCCTCTCCGCTGCGCCACCTTTGAATATTACTGCTGCGGAAGAGATCGATGCAATCCAAGGGTCCTGAAATGGAAACTGGTATTCTTCTGCTGAAACCGTGTGTGCGTTCGCTACGTTTTGGGGTAAGAGTCCACAAACTAGGGAAAAAATAACTAGGTAAAGTACTGTACGCATATTAAGCCATCCATTCTTCAACAACTGTTCACTGCAAATTTAGAGAGCAACTTGAAGGCCATATTGAGAGACAAAAATTTTGTAAGCGAGTACTTACATGAATCCAGAGCACAAGTAAACAGCTTGTACAAAAGCCTCTATATAAATTTCAAATCTTGTGTTTTATCAGAAATCGAGTTTTTGCTTAGTATTTCTTCTGTGACGTTAAGGCATCACAGATTGAGCGATCCAATCTTCGAGTAGTTTCAAACCAGCACTATCTTGTGTGATCAGAGTCACTCGCGGCATCGATTTATTTGCCATACGATTGTACAAGCGCGAATTCAGAGGAGACCCAAACGTAACTAACCCAGAACTGGCGCTGATAGCCTTGATGAAGGGCTCGTCCGCCAGCGTCTGACTGGTCGATTTATGCTTAAAGCTATGAGGCCCAGGCCCGACACCACTATGGCAAGTCGCGCAGTTAGATTGAATGTAACCGATGGCTGCCCGCTCAAGTTCAGTTCCCGGAATATAATCCAAACGATTGATTGAATTAGAAAAATAGCCCAACGTATCTAGCGCAAATACGTTGATAGATTTAGACGTATCCGACAATTGCAAATAACTAAATCCCTGGGACACGTCTTTAACCGTAGAATGACAGGTCTGACATTGGGTCATCGTCACCATTCGATATTGGGACGCAACCACACGGGCCTGATAGGGCATCATTTCGATATCGGTCTGATTATAAAAGTTATCGACTTTCAGAAGATCCGCATCCAGTTGATTTCCTAGCCATACGTATACGGATGCACGCCACGCCGAAAAGCCGGCTTGACTCGTTACTTTCTCGAAAACTCGAGTTTCTATCTTCTTTCCTCCGACCGAAAATTCTTTAAAAAGGATCGTTCCCTGAGGAAATACCCACCCATCTGGATCCGCGTTATCGATCGAGGTACCCTCTGGTACATATATCCAGCGTCGTTTAGTTGCTCCATCACTGTAGAGGGGAAACTGAGGTGCATAGAGTTTAAAGTTAATATACGTCAATGTGTTTACCGCGATTTTATCCGCTAATTTAAAGAACGGACTTTCTGAAAGTTTTTCGTACGGTCGTTCGGGGATTTCAAATTTAACGATATTACTTGGAGTATTCGCTTCGGGTGGAACGATAGCCGCCGCCGAGGGAGCGTCAACGTCTTCGGTCGAAAAATTAACACTGCCGCAGTTTTGAAAAGCCATCAAAAAAACTGAAATACCAATCACAGTCGTCATTCGCTTTATACCGATACGTTTAGTCGTTCCCATCTATTCCCCCTTACACACACAGTATCGTTGGTCTAACGGTTAAACTGAATAGTAACCTGAGAAACTGAGACGTTAGATTGAAGGTAATCTAACTGGCTATTTCTACATACAAAATAGAAATCATGCAGACGTAGTGTTTTCGATTTGCGAACAGTTTTTTGGATGCCTCACTGGAGTTCGGATTCTGGAAACTGGGTAATCATCATTAAATATTTGAGTACTTCCCCAGATTTCAAAACTCCTTGTAACTGGCTTTTAAAATCTATGCTGGTTTTCGTGCGGCAGTTATCAACCTGTTGCTGAGAAAAACTGCGAAGATACTCAATCGCTTGAGTCACAGAAGGTTTCTGCTGAGATGAAAACCAAAACTCGTTTTCTTGAGTTAGCTGACTAACTCGATCTGCGTGCACCTTTAACAACCCGGCAGCATAGCAATAGGCATAAAAATCAACGGATCTCACCGCTTGCATACTTAAAATATCTGCCCGAAATAAATTCAATTCGGCATAAAACTCTGCTAATACAACCTGATATTTTTCCGTTGAAATAGAATTTCGATTTAGACTGGCAGTGATTTCTTTTACTAAACGAGACGACACTGAATAACTCGAGTCGTCGACACCGGCAATCCAGATATACTCATGAAGTACAATCATCGTTCGTTCCGATGGGTCACGCAATCTGACTTGCTCCCAGCGTTTGCGACTAATTTTAACATGGCCAATCGAAGGATAATTAATCGCATCCACCTCACGGCCATTTATCACTAACTGGTCAGCCACCGATTCCACCAAGGTGGATTCGATTTTCTGCTCGATATTTAAAACCAGCGACGAATCCTCGGCAGACAATGTCTTTTGTTTTAAAAAATACACGGCCGTTCGAGCAATCGCATTAAATTCGCTCGCAATAACATCACCACCATTGCCCACCAAATTTTGAGCCTGAATTGAAAATGTAAAAAACATCGACAAACTTAGAAATACATATTTCATAAATCATCCTTTTTTCTTATTTGGTTTGGTTAACGGAAAAAACTGCAAAGATAATGTGTACACATCTGTGGGATCGTCGCACTTAAGTTCTTTATACAACTTCTTTTTAAATTCATTTATCATGTCTTTTGCTTTTTGCATGTCTTGAAAATCAATAGGCAGGGTAATCGACGAAAATTCACGCTCCAAAACAGATAGGTTATCCAAAGCCACCAGCGCTTTTTGCATATTTTGACGATGATGGGAACGAATCGCTTCAGAAGGAATGTCCGCCGTTGTAGTGAGCGGTTTGGATGTTTGATAAAATTTCTGTCCTCGTATCTCTACTATTCCTAACTTTTCTAAGCGACGAAACGCTGGTTCCACATCGTCTTCGGGCACGTTCAACTGATTCGCAATCCATGAGCAGGACGCTTTGTTATCTTTTAGGTAACTTAGACTTAGAATGGCAAAATGAATCCAATTTGAAATCAGTGAAAACTCGTCCCCGCTTAACTGACGTAGTTCCATTTTTCTATTTAAAGCATTTTTCAGTTCGGGATGAATATCCGATAACAATTCCAGACTTTCTAGTTCCGTCAGATTCAATTTCTGAATAATTTTTATTGCCTGTTTAGGTGAAAGCTTTTTCTTTTTGTTAATTATACTTGATAACTGGGATGGACTGATTTCGATTCCTTTGGCCAAAGATCGCAGCGAGTACTGAGAATTTTTCTTTTTCCTCTCGTTTATATACTGAAGTAAAATACTGGGCATTGCATCCATACTCAAACGATGAAAGCAGATAGATATCGAGTCAAACAAAATGATCACTGATGTTTCCTGGTGGAAAACAGGACCTAGGCGCTTATGTACCAGCATCGCCGCAGGAAGACAAAAATCTGATTCCTTACAGATGTTGCTTCTTGATATAGCGCCCGTTTCTCTTCTAAAATAGGATTCAGATAAAAGGCAGGATTATGACTCAGTATCGTTTTATTTTTATATTTCTATTGTCATTTGTATTTTTCGCATGCTCTACCGCGCCCACGGAATCAGGAGCTAATAATAGCAACAAAATCCCGGCTGCGTTTAAAGGAACATGGAAATTGAACCGTATTGCTTGCCCAAATGGCGCCACTGGAGCCTTAGCTGATTCTATCAACGCAAATTTAAGTAGCGATTCGAGTGACGCAAAGCTAGCTTTGTTACTAAATGACGTTCAAGGACCAGAAGTCACCTCGACATTTACCAGCGGCCAGGGCTCTAATCTCGCAGCGTGTTCCTACACCATCACTCAACATTGGGAAAAAGAAGGCCATTGGGTGCAAGTATCTAGTCCAAACAAAGTACAGTCTGGAGCGACAACCGCGGAGGCCTGCGAAACTATGAAGAAAGATATTTTAGCAAGCGATGTGTTTAAATATATAGTTCCAGTAGGTGAGCTTTCTATAGAAAGTAAGAATGGGATGTTATATTTATATAGAACGGTCGGACGTTCAGAAAAAGACCTTGAAATCTGTCAAACAAGCGACCGCTTCATCTATGAATTAAAAAAACGCGAAGACTAAATGTTCTTTACATGCACTTGAATTTCATTTCTACGGTGTAGCCTTTGCCAGCAGCGGCATCTGCCGCTAAACCACCAAGACCAACCAATCCGCCTGCAGCGGATTCATTTTTGCCACCAAAAACATAGGCAGTTGATCCTACAACTCCAGCGACTTTACCTGCAGTCTTTAATTTCTTGTAATCGTCTTCTTTCATACTTCCGGTATACTTTTTATCCTCTTGAATAAAAGCCGCGGCCATTTTCCTCTGTTCGCAAAAATGATTAGCTTGGGAAATCGCATCACGAGAACCTTCGTCAGCATCATCCGTCATCACGACAACTCTATGAATACCATCGGCTCCCGCACGCACGTCACGATGATGAGCACAAGACCCTAAGAAAAGAATAGACGCCAGTCCTAAAACAATGTGTTTCAAATTCATAAAACCCTCTTTCTTAAAAGATACTACTAGGCTAAATTAAAGCAAAGGATTTTACATTCAAATACTAACCAACTAAACTTTTTGTTATGGCAAAAAAAAAGGCTACGCGTTCTATTCCTTTCGATTTTGTATTCGATGAACTCGAAGGACTAAATGTGCACACAAAACAAATGTTCGGCACTCATGCAATTTACATAGACGACAAAATTATCTGCGCTTTACGCGAAAAAGGAACTTCGATCGAAGACAATGGTGTTTGGCTCGCGACCACTGTCGAACATCACAATTCGTTGAAAAAAATTCTACCTAATATACGCTCTATCAAGATGTTTGGAACTCAAGAGTCGGGTTGGCAAGTTCTACCGGTCGATGCCGATGACTTCGAAGAATCCGTTTTGAAAGTCTGCGCACTTGTTCGTAAAAAAGATGTCCGCATTGGAAAAGTTCCGAAATCCAAAAAGAAAAAAGCTAAATCTCGTACTTCTCTTTAAGCGTTTTAAACGCTGGCGTTTTTCAAAGGTAATATTTCTTACATGGCATCCCTTTGGCAAACCTAGCTTTCGACAAAATAGCATTCGATACACGTCCACCTCGATATCAATTCAATTGGGTTATACGTGGTTTCTATCGATTTTTGTCTGGCCATTGCTATTTCCGGGGCGCCTAAAAGCGTCCAAGTGTTTTAAAATTATCCATTTCGGATATTAGGAAGGTTCTAGTGGTACGTTTGCGTTTAACACTCTTAGCTCTTTTCGTGTTTAGTGTTTATAGCACCGCCTATGGATTAAGCGCCAACCTGAGCTCACATACGTGTATATCATTCTACGGGCAATCCGAAGTTACGAAGCTTGCAAAGAAAATTCAGTCGTTAGACGACAGCAGAAAAAAAGACACCGAGTGGTTAGCTTTCCCTAAAGGTGATCCCCAAACTCAGGCGTTAGTTGAACAGCTTATCCAGTTGCCATCTATTCAAAGGGAAAATCTTTTACGGCAAGTCGTAAAAAACAAAGCTAAAAACCAAAACTTTCATCGGGTCATTTTACTCGCATTATATGACAAAACATCATGGTTTGAATTTATTGATCGAGCGACAAAAGGGCCATTGCTGGATGACTCATTAGTAAATTCATTGATTCCAATCGTTCGTCAAATGCCAGAAAGTTTAAAAGGTGATATCCTTGCGAAGGTAACTCCAAATTATTCAAAATTAAGCAAAGTCAATTTTACCAAATTCCCATTACGTACCAATTTACGGTTGGCGCCAAAACGTTCTATCGACGCGCTTATTTTACACATCATAAAGCCTGACGAATGGTTCCGAAAAGATCTCGAGATCACGGGAAGTGCATTCGAAACATATACTCGCTATTTGCAGTTTTTAAAGACCGACATATTTAAGAACTCTGATCGTGGTAACTACTCAACTCCGGAAATTATCACAGTTGCTGAAGCCATTCAAAAAGTACTTCAAAAAAACGTAAGTAAATTCACGGGACCAGAACTAGCGGCAATTACAATCACGGGTAGTTTCCCAAATGGTCGTGCTAAGATTTCAGATACCGATTTAGATTCCCGAATTTCCCATCAAGAAATGCATGCTCTCTTGGACGAGATGAGCACAGCTGTTAACGAAGCAATGACAGTCTACCCATTCCCTTCTAAATTCACTGTAGAAGCTATGTGGGCAACGACTACAGCTCATTTCGCCGCTCAGATAAATCCGCTATTCTTACGAATAACACCGACAGAAATTCAAGTCGAAGTCTACCCAGCTGTTCGTCCACTTCATAAAGATAGCGTTCTGATGGAGTATAATTACGATGCTCCTACTCGGTACACGATTAAAAAAAATGACTTCAAATATACCCCAGTACCTTCAGTTGCAGCAGCCAAGAAACCACACGATATAGCCTGGCTTGAAAGCAAATTACATTCAGGCCTTGAGAACTTTTCATTTAACGTGCGTCCATCGAAAAAATCAAACGCAGCGGCCTCAGCAGACGAAATCGTTAACTCAGTACTTAACTTAAGTACAATTCATGCTCGCGATATTCACTTTGAAGTCAATAATGGAAGGACTCATTTAACGGCTTCACGAGACGCTCTCCTATTAATTAAACTTGCCCTATTCGACACAAAAGCGTGGGAACTATTTCTTCAAGACGCAACGAAGCGGCCCCAAGAAAATGATGCCCTATTCAATGCTCTAGTTCCTGTATTTGCTAAAATGCCGGAAAACCTAAGTATCAAAATCTCTGACATTATTACACACGCCTATCCCGACATCAGCAGCAAATCGTGGATCCGAAAAGGATTTTTGTTTAAAAAAGTGTCCGGCGTGATCTCTCCTCGAGATGCGCTTGACGTTACGAGCAACCAAGTATTTCAGGCTAGAAAGTTTATCGAGGCAGCTATAAAGAAAGGACAAACGCCAGAAGCTGCCTACAATAATTTTCTATCACGACAACATGAACGATTCTACTCTAAAACAAAACGAATCAAATCCTATAGCCTTGATCAGGTAAAAGCGGTTGCTGAAAAAATCCAGAACGCCATCAAAAAAGAACCAGAACTATTTGGAAAAAATGGTGTTCAAATTGTTGGCCGCTTTCCTAACGGCCGCGCGGAAATGGATGACTTAAGCATCGAATTTATCGTAGCCGACCCATTAAATAGAAAAATAGCACACGCTCTATCGTATGCACTAAATGGCAAGACGAAACCGCGCGCTAAAGAATTCATAGAAGTCGATATCAAAACACTAGAAACAACGACAACGAAGGAAGCTATCGTCAACCCGATTCAAATTAAAATTACTCAAGACACTATTGAGTTGCAGGTGCATTCACCCATTCAAAATATCGATCGCGATCGTTATCAATTGCCACAGAACTATCCAGCTCCGGCTTTGTTTACAATTCCGATGGTAAATGCGGTTGCTGAATTAAAAAACGCATCTTAGTAATTATCCTTTTCGATAATTAACCGGGCCCCGCGTTTTGAAAACAAATAGCTCCATGCCCAGTACAGCATGACAGCAATGCGATTTTTGAATCCTACTAGATAAAAAACGTGAATAAATAGCCAGGCCAACCATGCTAAATAACCGGTCATCTTTATTCCACCGGCTTCAAGAACAGCTTTGTTTTTTCCGATTGTAGCCATGATTCCCTTATCTAGATATTTAAACTCCGGACGAGTTTTCTTGTAGTCGTCAGCTTCAATTACCTTAGCAATGAATTTTCCTTGCTGAATCGCCGCCGGTGCCAGCCCGGGGACATACTTACCCTCAGCCATTTCTACAGCCGCCATATCGCCGATGACAAAAACATTTCTGTGACCAGGTATAGACAAATCCTTCATCACTTTAACTCGACCGCCACGGTCTAACTCAACTGGTTTAGAAAATTCTAAACGCGCCGACTGAACACCAGCAGCCCAGAATATATTTTTCGAAATTATCAGTTCTTTATGAATAGTCACACCGGCGGCGTTAATATCTTCTACGCGTGTACCTGTTCTAACCTCGACACCTAAACTTTCTAAATCAGACTTCGCCTTTGCAGAAATATCCTCAGAGAACGCACCTAAAATGCGGGGACCAGCCTCGACTAAAATAATTTTTGCCTGAGATGGATTAATTCGGCGGAAATCCCGAATCAAAACCGTTTTAGAAATATCGGCAATTGCGCCTGCGAGCTCGACACCTGTTGGACCGCCTCCCACCACGATGAATGTTAATAGCGGTTGAAAATTTTCATAGTTCAATTCATTTTCCGCTTCTTCGAACGCGGATAAAATTCTGCGACGAATTTCAGTCGCTTGCCCCAACGATTTTAATCCCGGCGCGTATTGTTCCCATTCCGGATGGGCAAAGTAGTTATCGCACGCACCACACGCTAGTATCAAATAGTCGTATGGAACTTGCCGATTCTCTAGCAGTCCCTCAATATCTTGAGTTTCAAGATTTACTTTTGTGATTTTCCCCAAATGAACTTCCACATTATCATTTCCTGAAAACTGACTCCTAATGGGAACGGCGATATCACCTGGATTTAAACCAGCCGTTGCTACTTGATATAACAAAGGCTGAAATAGATGATGATTTTTCTGATCCAGCAGTATCACATATAGATCGGGGTACATTGACAATGCCTTGGCGGCATTAAGACCCGCAAACCCGGCCCCTACGATTACGACAATTTTTTTACCTTGTTGTTTTTTCGGATGAATTAATCGCATACAATTCTGTGTACGCCGAATTCATCCTTTTGCAATCACAAATCCAGCCAAGGTCCAATATTCCCACGTTCTCGTGCCTTTTTTGGGATACACTCGTTAAATGCGAACCGTCTTTTCACGCAACACTTTAAGCAACGCCTGAATACAAATATAGATAGCAAGGACTACTAAAGCACTGGATCCCAAAGAATTCATCATCGCAAAGTCAAACCCTTGTGCCTTTTGCCAATTAGTAATTGCAATCAGTCCTAACGCCCACATTGTAATAACTAAAACAAAAAGCATAGGTATTAGCGTAAACAAAATCGGCCGTTTAGATTTACGAAGCCAGAATGTAATCGACAATAAAGTTAACGCCGCTAGTAGTTGATTGCTAGCACCAAACAAAGTCCAGAATGCAGCCCACGATCCTTCTTTCATTTGCATCAAAAATGCTAAGGCCATTAAACAGGTGATCAACGTTCCAACTCCATACCCCATAAAGCCTTTCCAACCCGTAAGCTCTTGAATCAAATAGCGAGCTAAACGAGTCGCTACATCCAGAGTATCAAATACAAAGGTAGAAAATACCATCGCACCAAATGTAATCGCAAATGTTCTATTTTCAGCTCCAATCAGCAAAGTTAGAAACTCGCCTATACCGCGACCGTAAATAACACCGGGTTTTAATCCTGCTGTGCTTTCCTGAGTCATCATCATAATAATTACTACCGCGATTAATGCCACGAAACCTTCTGCTAACATTGCACCGTAACCGATGGGATGACAGTGTGTTTCTTTATCTATTTGTTTCGAAGTTGTTCCCGAACAGACAATCCCGTGAAATCCAGAGCAGGCACCACACGCAATAGTCACAAATAAAAATGGAAACATAGAACCAGATGCGCCCGCGGCCGCATCTTTAAATGCCGGCTGCTGAATAGTGTAGTCGCCGAAAAAAATCCCGATCACACCTAAAATCAAAACTATATACAAAAGAAATCCTCCCAGAAATCCACGTGGTTGAAGTAATAACCACACAGGTAACACCGAGGAAACTCCACAATATAAAATGATAATCAATGCCCACGTTTTATAACCCATATCGAACCAGTCAGATGTGTAAGTACCTAGCCATGCACAACCGATAGCGAGCGGAACAAACACAACCATCGCTAACCAATCCGGAGTTTTAAATTTTTTATTCAGCAAACCTAAGATGATAGAAAGCAAAAGATAAAACACGCTAGCCGAGGCCACGGCACCACCTGGTTTAAACGACTGCTGCCCACCGGCCATAAGTTCTTCTGTGCCCGAAATAAAACTGCCCACCGTGATATCAGAAAAGGCCACTATGATATACACAAGTGCGAGCCAGATAAAAATCATTATAGCGAAACCCGATTTCGGACCTAAATTATCTTTAGCAATTTGCGCGATGCTAGCGCCACCATGCTTAACCGAAACCGCCAGGCTGGTAAAATCATGCACGGCGCCGATTAAAACAACACCTAGTGAAATCCACACGACCGCGGGCACCCAACCATACATCTGCACAGCTAAAATCGGTCCCGCGATTGGCCCAGCAGCCGCAATCGCAGAAAAATGTTGAGCAAACAGATAAAATGGAGTCGCGGGCTCATAGTCGATACCATCGCGTTTTTCGTGCGCTGGCGTTTTCGCGTTTATATCGAGCTTCAAAAGTTTTGATAACCAACGACCATATACAAAATAGAATGTCGTGATTAATGCCAAAAACAAAATGGCCAGTATAGAAAAACTCATGCTCCCCTCCGCATCCAATATTTATCTCATTGGATCGTAAAGGTCGCAAGTGATCTAGTATAAAAACTCAGTGGGTTATTTTGCTTTTTTTGGTTTTTCAACCCAAGCTTCAAGGCAACGATTATAGTTAACCGTTCGACCTGCAATTTTTGGAAATACTTGAATCATATTTTCAATGAACTTGCCACCTCTAGAAAGGCGATTTGTGAAGCGGTCTTTGGCTAAGTTCGATGTGTAGTGCTTACCTTTTACTCCCGCCGTTCGTTTTGCAAATTGTTCGGGATAAAGTACAGCTTCGGTTGCAATCCTCATCGTGCTCACCCAAATATCATTTTCAAATTTCGATGCTGATTTACTTCGATAAAATGGCTTTCCTAACTCGCGCGGTGGACACAATCCGTGATGTAAAGGACCACCGGCGTTTCTAAGCCACATAGAAAATTGATTTCCAGTAGTCGCTACTTTAGCTGCCGTCGGTTTACCGGGGGCATGTTGACCTTGAATGAATGTTCTATGTCCGTCGGGATCATTAGTACGATTCGTAATGATCTTAGCCACTGTCATAGGATACTCCAGACCATAGCGATAACACTTAGCCATCTCACCGTACAATGTCCGAGCTAAGGAATCGATGTTTACTAGATCGTCCTGAGTCATGTATTCCTTGTTTTCTTTTTTGATACGAGGTACCGGTTTGTTTTTTAATTTTGAATACACCAGTGCGTCGTATACGTTTCCGTGCGGAATTTGGGATGGTAACTTTGTGGGCGGACTCACTGCGCAGAAACCAACAACGTCATTTAGAATTTTCGCTGATTTTTCAACTCCCAGGTTTTCCGTAGCCTCAACGATTGGTTTACATAGCGCTTGTAGGTCTTTAAGTGATTGACTCGTGGACGTACAATCTTTTCCTGGTAGTGTCGGCGTGACTGGTTTCAGTGGCGGTTCAATTGGCTCATCTATTTTTTTGTAAAACGTTCCCAATTGCTCTTTAGAAAGATTATATGTTTCAATATAACCCTTTTCCATTTTAGTGATTAGCTCTCCGTTAGCGCCAATTCGTGGATAAAAGAATTCGATTTCGATATATTCTTCTTCAATCCATTCGCCAGAAATCGGATCTTGCACTTTTTCTTTTTTAGGACTCCCTATAATTCGCGCTTTAGAATTTCGATCAAGCCATCCAATGCCGTCTTTACACTTTTCTTTTCCCGTCGCGGGGTCTATTTCCTTTTCACAGTAGCGCCAGTTGACTCCGGGCTTTGTAAAAACTTGAATGTACTGACCGTCTTCAATTTTATTGAAATAGAGATCATAATCAGGAACAACATTGTTTTGAGCAAATGCAACCGGCAACAGAAGGAAATAAATCAGATAGAGGTGTTTCACTGCTAAACTTATCGGAATTTCTTGTTTTAGATTGAGACTAGATAATTGAGCTTAGACCAAAGTTAGGGAGCCACTGGTGGCGTACGATCCACTAGACCTTGAAGCAATTCAAATTTTGGATACCCTTGCGACGTGAATGGCGCATAGGCCATATAGTCAGAAATATAGAGCTGACCACTTGTACCCACAATCATATTTGGCGAGCCAATGCTTACGTCTCTGACTCCACCGGTAAATACCGTCGTTGGCGAGTAGAAGCGAGGGAAGCGATACCCACCCCAGCATTTCAAATTTGTACCCGTAATACCACAGAAAGCCGCGCCATTCGGAGTGGCGACGTAAAGCTTAGTATACGCCCCGGTGTCGTTTACTAATGTTGGTACCGCACGCCCGCTAGCTGTTCCGTCTCCAATGGAGGGACCCGCTCCCCAGCACATGACTCGTCCGTTATCAGACCGAATCGCACACATCGTTGTACTTACTGCGATATCTGTAAATAAATCGCCGGCATTAATTTGCTGAGGAGTTGATGCTTGGGTTGTTCCATTTCCTATACCCCATGTGCTCTTACCCCAACAGTACAATTCCCCTGTTGTCTTTAGAGCGCACGCGTGTGAACTCATCGCGCTCACCTTGCTAAATCCAGTGCCGACCAATTGCGGAGTCAACTGATCTGTCGTTGTCCCAAGGCCAAGCTGACCGTCGGCATTATAGCCCCAACATTTTAAATCTCCAGTTGTGGTAACTCCGCATGTAAACTCAGATCCAGGCGCCACCATTGTATACGAGGACGCGGCATCTATCGCCACCATTGTGTCAGAGTTCGAGGTTCCGTTACCTGGGTTAGTGCCCTTACAGAAAAGTTTATCACTCGTAGTGATATAGCAGAAAGCAACACCATACCCAGATCTTTCAGTAAACGTTTTTATGGTTTGAGTTTTTTCGATATTGTACGGATTCGATCGCGCGTCAAATGAATAGTCACCTTCAACGTTTCGACCCCAAGCATACATTTTATCATTTTCAGCAATTAAATACTGATTGCTTACTTTTTTAATCTTAAGCGTAGATTCAATTAATCGAGTGTTCCATGTTTCTCGAGTATCTAAGCCACTATTTATTTTGTTTGCAAAGAAGCACTTTGGTAAACCCGCCGTAGTCACAGCACACAAACCACCGTTCACCTTAATCAGTTTAGTAAATGTGTCAGCATCCCAAACCGTTGGCAAATGAGGAATAAAGGCCATGGCACGAGCAGAGCTTGATACCGTCAGGCCTGGACCAAAACATTTTAACTTAGACGTCGTAGTAATTCCGCAAATGAATCCACGATTGCCAGCCTTGATTACTGTATATTTATCAGTACTATCCATTAGCGTCGGTGTAGAAAAGTAGGTACCAAAACCCATCAGATTATAGTAGTCACTACCTATACAGTACAAATCACCATTACTTAAACCACAGGCCAGAGTATCTGCACTCGCTAACATAGTGTAGTCGCGAGTCGAATCAATCGTGTACGGAGTGGTGTTGATTGAAAACCCACCGTCGTATATTTTATTTCCCCAATGCTTCCAATCACCATTCGTTGTAATACCTTGTGTATAAAACCAAGTAAAATCTATGAAGCTGTATCCAACTCCCGGATCAACAACGACTGGAGTTGGACGGTCGGTCGTGGTACCATCGCCAAGGCGATTGTTAGAATTTGCACCCCAGCATTTTAATTCGTTAGTAGTCATCTGGATCGCGCAAACGCTGTATTCAGCCATAAAAACAGAATGATATTTATTTGGACTATCTACAAGAGTTGGCACTCGATGGTCCGTAGCGCTTCCCGTTCCAAGAGCACCATAGGAGTAATCGGCATCACCCCAACAGTACAAATCGTCGGCACTATCGATACCGCACATAGTATTCCAAGTCATAGATGACACCACTTTTTTCCAAGTGAATCCAGTCATCTTTTGTGGATATAGCTGATCATTGGTATTGTTGATACCCAATTGCCCATCAAAGCCCCAACCCCAGCAGTATAGCTCATCTGCCGTACTTAATGCACATTTATGGCTCTGATCCACGATGATTGATTTAAATGTAGTCCCGGCAACGTGCTCCTGAAAGCCCTCAACAAACCGATAGGTAGACTCACGAGCTCCACCCACAGAATCACGACAAACAAGTTTACCATTTGCTAAAATAGCACAACTTGAATAGTAGCCAATATCAGTCACGCCCATTGCGGCCCGCTGCCCGTCAATCACCATCACTGACGATGTTGATATTAAACCCATGCGATGGGGAACAGTCAAATCACTGATTCCGACTGATATTCGTTTATCTGTCGAGGCCACTGGATTGGATGTAATCGGCAGAGTGATATCTGCATAGTTTTGTCCCGCTAAAATAGTGACGGTGCCTGATGTATAACCTTCGGACGCTACGAAGTCTCCATACACATCATAGCTTACCGTTATAGGAGTCAATGCATTCGCATCTGAAACAACTCTAAATGTGACGCTCGTTGCACCTTCTGCGATCATCTCCCCAGACGATTGAAACTGTACCATGAACGGGACATTTCTCATCCATGTATGAACGGTTGGCGTAGAAATATCTTGTGATATACCGATTGGATTCACACCAAGTACACACAATGTTAACGAAACCGTGCTGTAGCTAAGCAAGCTTGAGTCGATCGGACTGCTAATCGAAACTTCTGCCGAATAACCTGAAGGGTCGGTACACACTATCGATGATGTTAGTCCAACTTTAAATTTATAAGCGACTATATCTGTTCCACCGACTGTCACATTTAATTCGTCATCACCACTATTGTTGATGGGCGCGCCAGTTAGTGTCGCCATCGCCGGGGGACCGTCATATAAAATTATGGAATCACTTTCACAACTGGATTCAACATTCACTGGATCTCTAAATTTTATAAAAACTTCTTTTAAACCATTACCACTCGTCAGTTGCCATGGTTTTGAAGCCGCGATATTCTCCCAACTACCTCCCGTTGAACACGAGCTATCATTGGTTATATACATCTGAGTAAACTGACCGATATGGACAATATCAAGTGTAACATTTCGAGTAGCGGCGGTCGCGGCTCCCCCAGCAATCTTAATCGAGCTAGAACCAGCGATGGACGTCGATACCCAGCTGACTTTGTATCCCGGAGCCGTAACTGAACCATCGGATTCAAACTTAATTATATTTGTATTCGATGTCGAGTTCACTGGCGACGGAGCGATATTTCCAGATACTTCTTCCAATTTATTTGCCGGAAGCGCCGTTGAGTCTTTATAAATGGAAACGAAGTCGTAACCATCTTCGGTATCAAGCAAATCAAAGGTGAAAATTTTTGGACCACCCGTGATCGTTACAGAACAGCTTTCGCCATCTGAATAGTCAGCGCTCGACCCGCCCGAGTCAATGAACTCACCGATTGGGGAGTCCGTATTTACATTCCCGCTGCACGTACCTATAGTAACAAGAGCCGCAACACTGATTGAATCACTATAACACGCGCTCGTCACACCGCCTGCTTTTCTAAACATTACGTATTTATCAGCTACCTTAGTTGTTCCATCAGGGGCCAATGTTACGGAAATTTGCGCAGCAATAGATTGCCATGATCCACCAGAACCACAACCGGGAACATCTGTAATATAAACCTCGGTCCATTCCGCAGGGGCATGAATATTTAGATTTGCGGTAGTTGTTTGAACCAAGCCTTGACCGGGCTTTTCGATGTATACAAACGGACTCCAAGATTGATTCCAAACATGTTTTGCCGCCGTTTTAGGATTTTGTTTATTTCCGCCCGAATCCAAACCCAAAACACATAATGCCGTGTTACCAACATAGCTACCGACTATGATAGATAGCGTAGAGCTTATGCTATTCGCGGCAGAATAATCGGTCATATCTTCACAATCGATTGTTGATGCATCACCGTATTTATAAATAAAATACTGAGCTGTATCGCTAATGACTTGCACAGAATGAGTGAGCGTGGTCGTTCCATCAACAGGCGTATTATCAAGTGAAACTAATATATCTTTGTTAATTGGGGTTTCTTCCGTTATAGGTTGAACCGAGTTCAAACCCAAGTTATGAACGGCCGTTTGCAAAAAACAGCCTGACGAAAAGATCGTCAAAAATAGTAAACCCAAAATGCGTGGTTTCAGTAGCTTACTAAAGCCCATAACCACTATTCGGTGTAATTTCAGATCTACTTAAGATTCCTTAACAGCAAGCCCTGTCTTATTTTGAGATAGATAGAATCTTAATGTCAAAATGAGATAGTTTCGGTATAAATAACCAATGAAAATCACTCGTATGCAAAAATTATGGATTGCTAGCTGGCAGTACACCTCACTTCTTTTTCCTAAAATAACATCGAAATGGGCCCAATTTGTATTTCTTACTCCGGAAAGAATTCAACGACCGCATTCTGAAAACGCCTACTTTAATTCAGCAAAAAAATATAAAATCGATGATCGAATCGCCGCGTTTGAATGGGGAGACCCAAATCATCCTCTAGTCATACTCGTTCATGGTTGGAGTGGACGTGGAACGCAGATGGCGGCATTCGCTGAACCTTTAGTTAAAACAGGTTTTCGCGTTATTGCCGTTGATGGCCCAGCTCATGGCGACTCAGCCGGAAAGCTCACTCATGTCGGCGAATACTCGCAATTTCTAATTGATATTCAAAAAACACTTGGCCCTTACAAAGCTATTATCGCACACTCTTTTGGGGCCGGTTGTTCAGTTTTAGCCGCTTCCCGTGGACTCAAAGTTGAAAAATTAATATTAGTCGCCGGTCCATCCCGTTACGAACTTGTTGTTGAAAATTATTTGAAGGCAATTAAAGTTAGCGCTCGTTCTCGAAAATATTTTCTGGATGACCTTGCCGATTTAGTAAAGCTACCTGTTTCAAAAATGAATGTAGGGGTGATTGGCAACAGCCTATCGATTCCCGGTATGGTTGTTCATGATCAAGGTGACAAAGAAGTTCCGTTTCGGGCGGCTGAAGACATCAAAAAAAACTGGCCCTCAATCCAATTGCTAAAGACGACCGATTTGGGACATCGAAGAATTTTAAAAGATCCCAATGTTGTAAATGCTGTAAAAGATTTTATTTTAAAGGATTAAAAACTAAATATCCGTTTTATATAGAAGCGGACTCTACTGTTTTAACCCGAGCACCATTTTTGCGAAATCAATCACTAAGAATAAACCATCGTGATCCGAAGCCCTCTTATTAACAGCGTCTGCATCTTTAGGTATGCCTGCCGGAGTTCCGTCAGGACGTAAATCACGCTGAATTCCAGCTTGAAGAATATACTTTGAAAATTCCGAATTAACGAACATCCCATCGATTTGAGACGATACAAGCACAGAATCAGATGGGTCTGGAGTTTCACCATCGAGCTTGAAAAAATAGTGCGTATTACGCGCGGCTTTCGGAATCGGATTTCTATCAAAATCCAATGCATCAGCCAATCCCCACGCATACAAACCTTCGAACTCGCGCGCCATGCGTACATCATTGTTGAAATCACCACCCATTACCATTGGGATACCCGGATATTTCTTTTTGATTTCGGTCATGATCTGTAAACTCGCTTCCACTTGCTCTGTGCGCTTGATTGCTGTTTTATCTATACCATTTTTTTTATTTGCACCTAATTGAGACTTTAAATGCGAGGCAAACACGGCCATTAATGGCTGTGAGCTCTTTGAAGCACCCGCTTGGCGTACGTATAGAACGGGAAGATCCCGTGAAAAGACAGGGTCATTAGGATCATTTGTTAAGGAGTATTTTTTATGGCTTTCTACTTCAAAATCCAAATTCAAAGTCCGCTTAACAAAAAAACAAACGTCGATACCACGCTGATCATTACCTTCAATCAAAATGGCTTGGTATTTATCATCTAAAAATTCTTGCGCAAACTTCTGTCCAGATTCAATATCTTTAACTTCCATTCCAATAATAATATCAGGGTCCTGAGCTTTAAGTCGCGCGGCCATCCGCAAGTTTTGCCCGTACGACCGCTCGATTGTCTTTTCAACTTTTACTTGCGTTAATACGCCGTTAACAAGTTGCTTTATGCGGGAAAACTCTTTGAATTGCCCTAGGTTTTCAAAATTTTGACTGACAATTTTCAATTGATCTGGATTTTTGATACCTGAGTTTGCATTTGTAGAATCTAAAAAATAGCGTTCGCCATATTTTCCCGAGGAGATATAAGTATTGATACACGCGGGAATGAATGTTCGCCCAAAAGATACGGACGACAGCGCCCCAACCAAGACAACTATTACAATTCTAGATAGCATGACGATCCTTGGTTAAGGGTTGGCCCAATCTTATACTGAGGTGTTTTCGCAAGTCAGATTGATTTGCAAAGTGATGCCACCTCTAAACTCAATAAAATTAGACCTAATCGTCTATAATCTAAACACTCAGCGAAAACAGTATGCACTGACCCCTATTGACCGTAAGAATTACCAGCGCCCCTTGGTTAGTCCGTACCAGTACATAACCGGTAGCAACCACCGTTTCAATATCCACATAGACGATCTCGGGACGGTTTGGTCAAATGGGAACGACGGCATCAGTTTATTATCATAACCAAACTCAGCCAAAATAACTTTGCCGAAATCGACAATTAAAGGACACGATGAATACCCATCGTAATGATCATCTAATTTCATTCCATTCATTGTAGAAATAATATTTTTAACAACGACCGGATATTGCTTTCTAATAGCTGCGCCCGTTTTCGAATTAGGCACACCTGTAACATCACCGACTCCAAAAATAGTGTGATATTTAATGTGCTGTAGCGTGAACTTGTTAACAGCTAGCCAACCTTTCTGATCGCCATCTTCAAATGCCAATCCTGACTCCGCCACATAACTATGAGCCGACATAGAGGGAACAATATGCAGCATATCGTATTGAATGGATTTTTTTGTTACCTTACCTTCTGCATCCGTAACATCAAAATGGGCAGTTTTTTTAGCAGCGTCGACACCAACAAGTTTATGCATAAAATGAGTTTGAATATTTTTAGATTTTACAACTTTATCTAAAGCCTTTGCAAATTCTGGGACTCCAAAGATTGCTTTACCGGCAGTGGCAAAATGTATTTGAATTTTATCGCGGACTCCGTTTTGTCGAAAACTAGAATCGGCTAAATACATAATTTTTTGAGGAGCACCCGCACATTTGATAGGTGTCGGTGGCATAATAAACAAAGCAACGCCAGATTTCAAATTGCGAATACACTCTTTAACGTAATCCACTTGATCGTATTCATATATTGAACATATACCGTTTTTTCCGAGATTACCCTCAAGCCCTTCAATTTTGTTCCAATTCAGTTTTAATCCCGTACCTACTACCAAATAATCATAACTCACGACTTGATCATTCACTAATGTCACAGTTTTTTTCTCTGGGTGAACCTTGGAAACGGCAAACTTGAGCCAAGTCACACCGTCAGGAATCAGATCTTTGTTTTCTTTTCTAGTCTCTTCTTTCGTGCCAACACCGCCAGCCACCAGCGTCCAGAAAGGTTGATAGTAATGATACGTCGACGGATCTACAATCGCCACATCTACCGGAGATAAATATTCTAATAATTTTGAAGTGACGGCTAAACCTCCAGAACCACATCCCAGAACCAAAACTTTAAAATGCTGCATTTAATTCCCCTTTGCGTATCAATTTGACTATGCAATTGATACTTTTGTCACATTATAAATGTCTCAAAAAGATAAAAAATAAACCATCGAAATACCTATGCTAATATCTTAAGGGGGTACGTGAATTTGACGATAGTTAGTTTACGTACGTGGGGAGTGAGTTTATGCGTCGTTTTGTCCTATTTTCATGGATAATATGTGCCTTTGTTAGCACTACCATTCTTTTTCAAAACTGCAGTAAATATAAACCTGAACTCAATGCCTCATCTGGCTACTCAGTTGATGCCGAATCCATCAGCGAAAGTAATTCCGATAGCGATGCTGTTCTTGCCGAGATTGTTCGCGGTTCGACTGTGGAGTTTTCTCAAACAGTTCCTGAATTCAGTAATATTTGGGCTCCCGTTTTTGCGTTCAGCATGAACGATAGTCGCATTGATCCTTTAACTACGTATTTGTGCAAGATCGATAACGGCAACTGGGAAACGTGCACAAGCCCGCTAAAGCTCGAGGGACTTGCCGACGGAATGCATTCGCTTTCGGTTAAGGCGGTTTTCAAATCAACAACATACTCTTTGCCTAAAGATGTAGTTTGGACAAAAGATTCACTCGCCCCGCTGGTTTCGTTCAACAAAACGCCTCCAGCCAACATCGGCACAAACGAGGTCGAAATCACATTCTCCGCTGCCGACGGCGGATCTGGAATTGGCGAATATTCGTGTTTGTTCGACAGCGAAGAATGGCAAACATGCACGAGCCCAGTTTACTATTCCGGATTGTCTAATGGACCTCACAGCTTAAAAGTTCGGGTAACTGATAAAGCTGGCAACATGAATGAAGTCGCCAATAGCTGGAATATCGATCCTGGCTACCCCTACATTTCTCTATCTGGAAAACCAGATGCCTTTGTTAAAGGCTCGGAAGTATCTTTTTCGTTTGAGGTCATGAACGGCCTATCATTCAATCAATTTGAATGCCTTTTTGGCGAGGAGACGGACTTCTCTCCGTGTGTGAGCGGTGTCAAGTATAGTGTGCTTTCAGATTCACAGTATTCATTCAAAGTGCGAGCAAAAGATTCTCAAGGTTATTTCACCAGCACCTTATCATATCAGTTCTACCGTGATGCGACCGCACCTAAAATCAAACTTGTGTCGCCTGAATCTGCGACTAAGCTTAAAAACTCACTTGTTGTTGCAGTTAATATTGACGATGGCGAAAAAGGCTCCGGAGTGGCCTCTGTGGCGTGCTTGATCGAATCTTCGGTCAACTCTGAAGTCGTAAATCGTAGCATTAGTAATTGCTCATTTCCTTTAGACCTCTCGACAGAGCTTACAGGGGAATACTATCTGACAGTGGTAGCATCTGATAAACTAGGTAGCGAGGCAACGTCGGAACGTTTTCAATTCTTATATGTAAATGAAGAACGTAACCCAGCTTTCTTAACAGTAAACTTATCCGGTGGTGCAGCTTTAATGGCCAACGTCATTCCATTGGATGAGAGCGGAAACTTTTTAAATAGTTACGGCCGAATGGGTATGGGTGATAAAAGTTTCGTCGAAAACAATCATGAAAAATTCTTAGGTGCTAATTGGTATAAAACAAGCGGTCTAATGAAAGGTATAAAGAAGCATTTAACTGACGGAGAAAGTAGTGCGCGTGTTTATGCCCTACCCGTTTCGTCTACCGATAATACATCCAATAACCCATTTGATATTCAATCCTATGTTGCGGCAGCTGGATTACGTGGAACATTTGTTCGCGCCAGCGCGAATGCTAATGGAAAAATGCTAAACGGTATTAACCAAACCACAATTTTCTCTGGCAAAGACGAACTTGAGCTCTCGATACCTGCCGTTTTTAGACCATTCAGCGGATTTTTAGATCTAGCCAACCATGCGGGTTATACTAAATTCGAACACTTCCCTATGATAGAAAATCATGATGCATATAAAGATGACGAGTTTGTTATGATTTTTGGTATTGACTCAAACCAAACGGGTACAACCGCTGCTGCCAAACAAATTATTTACAATTCCATCACCGGAAACTCAGGCCCAGGTAATCTAAACTTTGGCGGGTTTGACTATAAAGGTGTCAGTCGCGCAACGTCCGATGCGCGCGATGAAGTGATCGGCGAATGGCTCGGCAAAGCCATGCAGTACGCCCACGTCGCTAAGAAGAAATTAATGATCTATGTTCCTACCGACGGATCAACAGCGTCTGACGACTCAACCACAGGTGGTGGAGATTGGAAAAATGATCGAGGCGCGGCCGGACAAATCCTCTTCTTCGTTGTAGATCCATTGTCTGAAGCGGCACCTGTTATTTCTGCAAATAACTATATGATTGGTAACTTTACTCAATCCCAAGAAGCTAATGATAGTTTCTGGACTACCACTCATAGCCGTCCAAATCATCGCGAAATCGCCGCTGCGGCTGTTTTTGCTAACTATCTAAAGTTAGCAGGTAAAGGCGAAAAAATAGAAGCCCTAACTCAATCGGTGATTAAGCAAGATGAAGCGGTAAAATATTTAAGAGTAAAATAGACTCTTAAAAAAAATGCTATCCTTTGTAGCCGAAAAGTCGAGTGATTAATCTATCCTTAACAAAATCCAAACATAACCTTAGGATTCTAAACAGAATCCTAAATTGAATATGAATCTAATATCCGCTACTTCCTTGCTTATCTCAGGAGGTTTTCGGATGTTTACACAATTATCAAAAATCGTAGCGATCAGTTTGCTTGCATCAACGGCAGCCATGGCCGTTTGTCCATCAGGCACTGAATCATTAGGCGTAGTAAATTCAGTAGAGCGTTGTGCTTTAAAAGGTAAATACCTTAACACACAATTAACTTTAACTGCAAAAAACGAATATGTAATCACAGATGGCGTTTTCATCGGTGGTGATAACGAACAAAGCTCTAAATTAGTCATCGAGCCTGGAACTAAACTTGTTGGTTTACCAGCGGCGTTTATTTCTGTCATGCGCGGATCCCAAATCATCGCTCAAGGTACGGCAAAAAAACCAATCGTGTTTACATCAGCTCAAGCGACACCTAAGCGTGGCGATTGGGGCGGCCTAGTACTTAACGGAAATGCACCAATCAACGCATGCAAAGCCGGTGTGGCGATTTGCGAAGCGGTTTCTGAAGGCATCAAAGTTGAGCAAGTCAAATTCGGTGGCAATAATTCAAAAGACAACAGCGGTATCCTTAAATATGTACGCGTTGAATACGTAGGCTACCCAATTTCTCCAGACAACGAACTTAACGGTATCACATTCAATGCCGTTGGCAGCGACACGACTGTTGAAAACATCCAAGTTCATATGAGCTCTGATGATGGTATCGAATTCTTCGGCGGTACTGTAAACGCAAAATACGTAGTTCTAACATCTAACGAAGACGATTCTTTAGACTGGGACATGGGCTGGACTGGTAAAGTTCAACACTTACTAATTGATCAAGGGCAAGATGCAGTCGATAACGGCATCGAAGCAGACAACTTAAAGTCTCCAATGAACGCGATGCCACGTTCGAACCCAACAATTTCTAACATGACACTGATCGGTTCTCCAAAATCAGCATTCGGCCTTCTATTAAGACGAGGAACTGGTGCAACTATCGTTAACTCAATCATCGTTGGTACTGGTAAAGCAGCGATCAACATCGACGATGCTGAAACATTCACTAACGGCGCTAAAGTAGTGGGCACTGCTGTTTATGCTGAAGGTCTAAAATTCGAAAACACTATCGCTTACAGCGCTAAAAATTTCGAATTCGATGCCGCTAAAGATGCGTGGTCAACAGAAGCTTGGTTCACAGCTCAAAAAGGCAACTCGACTCAAGATCCACAATTAGTTGGTCACATGCCGGCTGCAACGTCGCCTGTATTAAAAATGGGTGTTTCTTCAGACGACTTATTCTTTGATGGTGTTAACCACATCGGTGCTTTCGCGAAGAAAGATTGGACTCAAGGTTGGACTACAAAATAGTTCATACCTCTTCTCTAATTTCTTTTCCCAATAGACAGCTAGATGCCGCACGGTACCTAGCTGTTTGTGTTTTTCTGCTATCCCAATTTTCATTCAAAACGACCTTTGCTCAATCCGAAGAAACCATTATGGTACTAGCCCCTAAGATCAAAGGATCTTTAGCTGAATTACTCAACGAAAAAAAAGCATCGCTTCAAGTCAGTGAAGTTTTAAGCGCAGAATCTATGGCCAAAACTGGCGACAGTGATTCCGCTCAGTCGTTAAAGCGCGTTACGGGTTTAACACTAATGAATGGCAAGTATGTTTATGTTCGTGGTTTGGGCGAACGATACTCATCCGTTCTTTACAACTCGCAGTCAGTTCCTTCACCAGAACCGTCTCGACGAATCGTTCCTTTAGATCTATTTCCCGTGGCTTTGCTTGAAAATATTCAGGTTAAAAAAAGCTACTCGACTGACTTGCCCGCCGAATTCGGTGGCGGTCTTATCAGTTTAACATCTAAGTCCGCACCCTCGCAGGATCACGCCTCGGTAAAATTAGGTTTATCCCTAGAAAATCAGGACTCCCTTCTATTTCCTCAATCAACGCCAAGTGATATTTGGGGCAAGGATCGTTCTTATAGAACAATGCCGGCTTCTGTAAAATCACAAATTGAAAACCGACAGCGCGTGATTGAGAAAATCGAAGGTCTTAGCACTCAAGGTTTTTCTCGCTCCGAACTTCAACAAATGGGCAAAGAGTTTAAATCTAATTACGATTTAACAGCATCGAACTCTACACCGATGCCCAATCTTTCTGTTAACTGGGGAAAAGTTTGGAAATGGGATGATTTCAAATTTAGTCACTTAGGTAGTGCCAACTATTCTAATTCTTACGACAGTCGATCGATCGATGGCAAAAAACTAAATGCCATCAATGATACCGAGATGGCTCTTGATGAATCCTCGCGCACAGAAACATTCGAAAATCAAATCAAGTCATCTGCTCAGCTAGATTTTGAGTTAAGTCAGGCTAAAAACAAAATCCGTTTTAATCTGCTCAACCTAAACGACACGAGCCACGAAATCGGGGTAAAAACATATTCCGTGACTGGTGATTCAGTTAAGTCCCGACGTCGGACCCAAATTGAATGGATCGAAAGAACCTTAACTCGTAAACAGCTTTCAGGTTTGCACCGCTTAACTACAGACAATGACTCATTACTGGATGACACCAAAGCCACTGGCGTATTTTTGGACTGGAAAGTCCAGGACTCACAGGCCTCGCGCTATGCCCCCGATGCCAAAGAGTACACGTACCTACAACGAACAGAACAATATGAATTCAACACAGACACTACCGGCAATCGCCGCAACTTTGGCTTTCTAGACGACAAAACCCAGGAAGCTAATGTTGATATCTGGTACAAACTTGCGTCTGCCAAAATTAAGATAGGGGCCCTTCACAATGATCGTCGCCGTAATAGCGATGTTTACCGTTTTCATTTTAAAGACACGGATGTAAATGCCAAAAAATATGATCTGACTAAAAATTTCGATACTATCTTTGATCAATTCAAAGGTTCGGATACGTTTCAATTCTTAAGTGTTACGGATAGTGCCGACAGCTACTATGGTAAGCAAACTTTGGATAGTCAGTACATTTGGACAGAATGGCAAATAGGAGCGAATTGGGAACTAGGTGCTGGTGTGCGCGCAGAACGCAATCAGATGGAAGTTGGTACATTCTATTACTACGCACCCGAGGACATCGCCTCACTTTCGGGCATTAGAACGTACAATCAGCTGCCGGCCGTAAATTTGAACTATAATATTTCGGATAAACTCAAAGTACGTACGAGTTTATCCCAAACACTCGCCCGTCCAGACTTCCGAGAGCTATCTACAGCCCCCTACATTGACGAAGACTCGGGATACGAAACTGTGGGCAATCCGCTACTGAAAACGACGTTGATTCAAAACTTCGATCATCGTTACGAATACTTTTGGAAAGAGGACGAATACCTTTCACTCGGCCTGTTTCGAAAAGAATTTTCAAATCCTATTGAATCGCAATTTGAACCTAGTCCAAATTTAAGAAAAACATTCGGAAACTCAAAAAGTGCTTACAGCCAGGGTATCGAATTGGAAAATCGTTTTAATATGCGCTACCTATCGCGCAAGCTTAGACGATTCTATTTTTCTTACAACCTATCTACCATTGATTCTAAAGTCGATTTATCCAACGATACTCTAGGGCTACAAACCTCCAAAGAACGTCCGCTACAAGGCCAATCACCGTATATCGTCAACTGGCAAGTGAGCTACGAAAATCCAAATGTTAATTGGAACTGTAATTTAGTTTTCAATATGATCGGTCGTCGAATTACCGAAGTGGGCACACAAAACCGACCCGATATTTATGAAGAGCCGCAGCCCCAAATCGATTTAACCTCTAACTACCGTTTATCAAAATCATCTCTTATTTCATTC
>DDTZ01000085.1:28375-28507 GCA_002344565.1 Bdellovibrionaceae bacterium UBA2351
TTTATGAAATCAATATTTATTCCATTATTATCAGCTATCACGATTTTCAGTTTAGCCTGCAGCAAGAATGAGGCGGAATACTATGGTTATGCTCGTAAAGACGACGGCAAACAGAACCAAAAAATAGTGCTT
>DDTZ01000085.1:28569-28724 GCA_002344565.1 Bdellovibrionaceae bacterium UBA2351
TCAAAATCATCTCTTATTTCATTCCGCGGCCGCAATGTCCTAAACCCAGAGGTACGCTACACTCAAGGCGGCGAAGTCGTTCGCCAAGAGAAAAAAGGGGATGCTTACTCTGTAAGCTGGAGTTACAACTTTTTATGAAATCAATATTTATTCCA
>DDTZ01000085.1:29088-33538 GCA_002344565.1 Bdellovibrionaceae bacterium UBA2351
AAACAGAACCAAAAAATAGTGCTTTCGCGTTCAGAACAAATCTCGGCGGCTATTCAAAATGATAAATGGGGCGACATCAGCGAACTCATACAAGGCGGTCTTTCAGTAAATGAAGTTCTAGACAGCGGTCGAACCCTACTAAATGAAAGCGTTTTATGGGAACGCGAAACAATTTTCAAAAATTTGATCACTGCCGGAGCCGATCCTAAAGTTAAAGATCAAACGGGCGTCGACACCTTAGAAATGTGCGGCGAGAAAATTAATTTTCTTATTTTGCTAGATCCCACGCTACTTCCGAAATACCAAGAGGAATTGTTTGGCTACTTAGAATCCGAAGACTTTGATGAGCTAAAGAGAATGTTAGAACAAAAATTGGATCCTAATTTTTTACTTGAGTCCGGGGAAACGCCACTAACCTATGCAGTTACTCATAATTTGGAAAATGCGGTCCGCACTCTTTTGAATCCGTCGTTCAAAACGGACATCCATTTTAAAAACCAGGCTGGAAAAACAGCGCTGTCTTTAGCTCAAGAATCAAACTTAAAAAGAATTGAAAAAATATTACTAGGCCGTGGGGCCCAATACTAGGAGGTAGTAATGAATGATCGCATATTTGCCGTCGCACACTTGGCTGATCAGGTAGTGCTCTATTTACTATTAGGACTATGCCTAATGAGTCTATATATGATTATTGATCGTTACTTTAGCCTGAAAAAAATGGTGAGCCAAAGCAAACGCTTTAAAAATGAAGTCGCGCCCCTTATTCAAAGCGCAAACTTTAATGGCTTAGATCGTATTGCAAACACAGAGTCGTTGCCTGGTGAAACTCTAAAAATGGCGCTAAATCATTGCCGCACGAGCCGGAACCCTAACCTATCATCTCTAGTTGAATCAGTAAAAAACTTGAACAAACCGACTCTAGAGAAATACCTTGGTTTCTTGGCAACCGTTGGCTCCAACGCCCCCTACATCGGTTTATTCGGAACGGTATTGGGTATTATGAAATCATTTAACGATATGGCTCAAACGACGGCCGGTGGCCAAGGATCGGTTATGGCCGGTATCTCGTCTGCATTGATTGCCACGGCCGCTGGTTTGTTAGCCGCAATTCCAGCCGTTCTTGCTTACAACTATTTTCAAAAGCAAGTTAAATACATCAACGAAACTTTAGATCTAGTTCAGCATGTAGTTGAGATTTCTCATTCAGAAAAAACGTCGGGCGGTCAACATGGCTAAGGCACAAAACTCAGATGCCGAAATTTCGGATATCAACATCGTTCCTCTGGTCGACATCATCCTTGTTGTTTTGATTATTTTCATGGTGACTTCGCAAGCGCAGAAACAAAGCCAGATGGAACTTAACCTTCCCGAATCTAGCTTTTCTGATAGCAAGAAATCAGAAGCACCAATTGCCATTTCCCTAAACAAATCGCACGAGATCTTTATCAATCAAAAACTAACAGATTTAAATGAACTCCAAGGTCAAATCGGCGCTGAACTAAACAAGAATCCCGAAATCAGCGCCATTGTTTCGGCTGACAAAGATTTAGATTACGGATTTGTCATTTCCGTAATGGACGTAGCCAAAACGGCCGGAGTTAAAGAACTCAGCGTAACGACAGTGGAGAATCCATGAAATATTTAATCGTACTCTTATTACCATTCCTATTATTGCCCGTTTTAGTTCTGGCAAATGAAGCCGATGTTCAGAAATTACTTTCTGAACGTGCGCAATTGGAGTCCATAAACTCGGAACTACAAAGCGAAATTCGCTCGGGAACCAGTGAAGCCGATCGCATCACTGAAAAGATTTTGACTCTTCAGGATGAAATCAAAGAAACAAAAAGAAAATTAGCGGAAGCTAAAATCAAGCGTACTCAGTTTCTATCTCACGTAAGCTCTAAGAAAGAGGCTCAATCGGTACCACTTTCAAAGACTGACTTAGAAAAAGGAATCGAAGCCTACGAAACTTTTGTTAAAAACGGAATTCCTTGGGATATTGAACAGCGTCTAGATAAAATCAAGGCCGTTAAAGCTGCGCTAGCTGCGAATAAAGAGCCCCTGAGTGAATCAACTCTTCAATGGAGCCAATTTCTAGAATCAGAACGCAAGCTAGCCGGGGAAACGCAAAAGAAGCTACGTCGTTTAACTATTGAAAATACAGATCAAGATGCCGCCATTTTTCGTATGGGTTTAACTAGCCTATACTACAAAACAGCGGCAGGTCAGACTGGAATTTTCTATCGTAAAGGGCAACGGCTTTTTCACCAGCAGATCAGTGACGAAACCATTAAAAGCAAAATTGTTAAACTAGTTGAATCTATAGATAGCAAAAACAGTGAACGCCTTCTCTCAGAATTAGTTCTTACTCCCGGTATGTTAGCCAAGGAGAATCTATGATTAAATATTTCCTGCCCCTTCTGATTTCCGCTTCCGTATTCGCTCAAGTCGACGTCTTTAAGCGTGAGCTAGAGTTTGTTTCAAGTCAAAGACAGACCTTGGAAAAACAGCTCAGCCAAATTAAAATCCAAAAGCAAAAGAAATCGGCGGATTTAAACCGACAACTCGATGAACTTCACGCGGAAAAAGCACGTTTGACTGTCGAGCTTGAAACAACTGAAAACGAAGCCGCTGAATATAGTCGGTTAGCTAAGAAACAAACTCAATCTCAATCCGCTTTAAATGATCGATTCCAATGGATTAAATCAAAGAACAACGAAATGAAGTACTTTGCGCCTGTCGCCTCCGACACGAAGGATGAATCTCTTACGGCAGCGCTCAACACCCAGGCAAAAACTATCGAATCTATGTCTCAGGTGTTTTCTGCATCTAAAAGTTACACGGATTTGAATCAGGCGCTACAAGAGGGATCTGTGTTTCATGTAGGACCGTTTGTTCGCTTTCTGAATAAGGATGGCAAATGGAGCGTACTTTCTCTTACAGATTCGGGCTACTACGCCGAAACATCAGAGTCTTCATTTGATTCGGTACCGACGGACACTCCGTTTGTGGCAGCGGCCTTTGTTCAATTGCCGTTTAATAAAATGCAGCCGATTTTGAAAGAAAAAAACATATTCAACCGTATCATGGATTTCCTACCTGGGCTTTTCTTGGCTCTGGTATTTTTTGCCATTGGTTGGATCTTTATACAGCTAGCAAAGAGCTAAGATGAGTACACTTCTACGAACCCTTTTTGTTGCTGTCGTCTTTGTCGCTGGATTGACCTACCTGTTTTCCAATTCTAATGCCGTGGAAACAGAAACTGTCAAACCGACGGCGGCTCAACATAAAGTGAGCAAAGTAGAACTCCCGACACCTCCCGTAAAAGTGGAGCCACCTAAACGAGTAAAAAAAACAAGTACTGTAGAAAAACCGTCCGCGGTGTCATCATCGCCCTTTGCTGGTCTAAAATCATTTGGTTCTAGCGGCAGAGGCGGCGGAATAATTTCGCAGGCTGATCAACAGGCATCGGCCTCTAGTTCATTTGCGAGTTCCAAATCCTCACAAACGACGGATGTACAAATACTTTCTAAAACAGAACCTCAGTTTCCCGATTCTGCCAAAAGAAAAAATATTACTGGCTTTGTGCGATTGCAGATCACTATTGATCAAAGCTCGGCAATTAAATCCATCGATGTCTTAGAGGCTAATCCCGAAGGCTACTTTGAAGCGGCGGCCATGGATGCCGTAAAAAATTGGAAATTTGCAGCGGCTTACCAAAACGGAAATCCCATTGAGTCAACAATCAAACGAAGAATCGAATTTAAATTGGAATGAATATGAAATATATCACACTGCTTTTATTTCTTTGCCAGTTTTCTGTCGCAGAAACAGTCATTGATGCTCGCTATGATAACTACGATGGCGAAGCTCTAGTTTTAAAGCTTATTGAAGACAATCAATGGACTCTGGCTCAAAGCCTGTTCGAAAACGAAAAAGTGTCGTTTTTGAAAAACACCCCCGCCGACTACTACCTAATTAAAGGTCTTTTTAGCCAGCAGGCAGGGGCTACACGCGACAGTATCAGCTATTTCGAAACATCTCTTTCCATACGCTATACCCCACTAGCTTTGGAAAAGGTCATTTTAATTTATAGTCAAACGAGCCGCTTCGACGATGGGCTCCAGCTACTAGAGAAACATCAGAAAAATAGTCTAGGTAAAAACCTCTCCTCGGAAATCACATTTCTAAGAGCCGCCACGAAGAATTCTTCACAACTTAGCCGCGTTCTAATTTGGACAGAATTTCACTTAAACCACTCGTTTCACTTTCCGCTCTTCAAGTTCTACACAGAAACCCTTGTTAGAAATAAACTTTTAAATGAAGCCACAAAGTTAGTCGAATCAGCGCTTGAGCAAAATAGAATCCAATCCGATAACTCTTGATTGGCTTGTTGGTTGTTTCCTGTGTTTGCATTTATATCTCCATTAGTTTGTTCGTTGTTTAAATA
>DDTZ01000110.1:0-1694 GCA_002344565.1 Bdellovibrionaceae bacterium UBA2351
GCACTCGATCCAACGCAATTAACTAACCTAACAAATCTTCTTGCGGGAACATCTACGCAGTATGCAACGGCGGCGCAATTTAGCACTAATCAAACGTTTGCAACAACAGCGCCTCCGACGTGCGGTCCTAGCGAAGTGCTAAAGTCTAATGGTACAGTGTTATCGTGCGTGACGGACTCGGCTGGCGGGGCGCCAGCGTATTCTGCAATCACAGCCGCCTCTGCAGCTAACACGATAGATAATACTAACTTTGCACAAACCTGGAACTGGTCAACGGCCACGACTCAAAGTCCGATGTCTATGTCGGCTAATGCATTGACCACCGGAAGCGCGATGAATGTGACCACGTCGAGTGCGTCGCTAAATTCTACAAATGGTCTTTTAAATGTTGCTAATACTGGGGCTTCGACAAATGGTATTTTGGCGCGGTTTCAGTCGAACTCCACGGCTGGTTCTGGGTTAACTGTGCTCACAAATGGGAATGTTGGGATTGGGACGACAAACCCTACAACGAGCTTACTTGTTTCAAAAGATCAAGCTGGCGATACCCAAATCGCTGTTGAAAACAGAAACACCACTGCATCAACGGGAAGCGCTTCGATTTCGTTCCGAGGCTATCGTGACGTTGAAACTGATTATGAATTAGCGAAAATTCGTATGCAACCATCCGCAAGTGGTATGGGTGGAAATTTGGCTCACAATGGAAGTCTTATTTTTTACACTGGCGGTTATGATGCCGGTGGCGGGGGCGGCTGGGCTAAACCGCGTATGAAAATTGATTGGGCCGGTAACGTTGGGATTAACACCACAACCCCACAAGCTTTTCTAGATATAGCTGTACCATCTTCAGACACTACAAATTCCGCAAGTATAATACTATCAACTCATGCCTCTACTTATGCGAGCCCGGCTCTTTATTTACTCGGAACAAGACCAAACTTCACGTCAAAGTATGGCGACACTGGTGTCGACGGCTGGAAGTTATCGTCCATATCTGGAAACGGTGGCACCGGTGGTATGGAAGACGATGCCACATTCTGTTTTCGAACGGGCACAGCGGCTGAAAACTGTTTAATGCATTTTGATGGCAGCAGCCGAAACATCAATATTGGTGGCACTAATTCCTCGTTGCACTCGGGATCTAGGTTAAACGTGATGGGTAACATGACAGTGGGTGGAACCTGGTCAACGNNCACAAATGGGAATGTTGGGATTGGAACGTCGACTCCAAGCGGAAAGTTACACGTTTACAAAGATGGATCCGGTTCAGATATCGTCAATACGGCTGTTTCTTCTGCGACGAATTGGGATGCAGGTTCATTTGTTGGAACTCGTGCGCGAGGAACAACGACAACACCGTCTTATCCATTGAGTAATGATCGCATTGCTGCATTTGCAAGTTCGAATGGGGTTAACCCAAATGCCTGGTCATTTATGGGTATGTTTGCGACTGAGAACTGGACGGCAGGCGCACAAGGTACGGCGATTCGCTTTTATACTATTCCCAATGGCAGCACGACCTCATTTCCTCGTTTAAGTATAGATCAGACGGGTAACGTCGGTATCGGAACGACAAGTCCTCTGACCGGAAACTTGTTTGGACCGGAGTTTAGAGTTCTAGGTGTGGCCGGTGCCCCTCCTTCCAGTGCATTTACTCAGGCACCAGGTGTTTTAAACCTGGCGGGAACGCGATC
>DDTZ01000110.1:1967-4122 GCA_002344565.1 Bdellovibrionaceae bacterium UBA2351
TTTAAACCTGGCGGGAACGCGATCTACTGCCGCAGCGGGCGATTACTTAGGACAAATTCGATTTTCATCGCTAAATAATGGAGCTATAAGTGGAACGGCAGCTGGTGTATTTGGTGAATTACAAGGCTCAGGNNGACGGACGCTTAAAAACTAATGTGGTGCCTGTCGTGAATGGATTAGATATCGTTAATCGCCTCAACCCCGTGTTCTATGATTGGGATCGTAATAATCCAAAGGCCTCAAGCTTTACGGACAAACATCAAGTTGGTTTTATTGCCCAAGAAGTTGAGACGGTTCTTCCAGAAGTTGTTAATCGCGGCGAAGATAGCTACCGTTCTGTCGAGTACGGTCAGATTGTGTCTGTTGCTGTAGCGGCTATTAAAGAGCTTTACGCTAGGGTTATAAAACAGGATCAAAAAAATGAAACCCAAGACCGCGAACTAGCATCTGTGAAATCTGAAAACGCTACGATCAAGCAAGAAAACGCCGCACTTAAGGCGCGGCTTGATCTTCAGGAAAAAGAATTAGCGGCCATCAAAAAGCTCTTCCCACTCGAATCTAAAAAGCAGTGATTTAGAAGAATCTGACCTAAAAGCCCCGTTACCAGATTATAGTCTATATAAACCAATAATTGGTTGATATTAACCACAATCTGGTTGTACTATATTTCTATGCTAGAAGGTATTTTTGGAAATAAAACAGCGGAAAAAGTATTGCTTCACATTTTTCACTATGGGGAATCTCACGCGTCCGCCATCGCAAAAGATTTTGAAACGGCACTCAACCCAATAATTCAACAACTTAATCGTTTTGAATTGGCTGGAGTATTAGTTTCAAAAGAAATGGGACGCTCTCGGATTTATTCATTCAATCCCAAATCCCCTCTTCAAAAACCAGTTAAGGATCTCATAGAAATAGCCTACGAATCCATTTCCATCTCTGAACGTCAAAAAATGTTTAAAACTAGACGCCGCCCTCGCCGAAAAGGCAAACCCGTTGAATGAAAGAACCATATTGGGAAACAGCCACTGAAGATCAAGTATGGAAATACGTTGGCTGGCATTTATCCAGAAACGGTATCGAAACAATACTTGTTGGCGGCGCTGTAGCAGCCATCTATTCTGATGGAATTTACAAATCAGGTGACTTAGATTTTGTTTTAAAAACATATATCGAAGGCAAATTAACCGAAATAATGGCTTCAATAGGTTTTCAAAGACCCACAGGCAGGCACTACGTTCATCCACAATGCAAAATATTTGTGGAATTCATGCATGGCCCCGTCGGAATCGGTGAAGACGTAGAAATCAAGCCGGATATAAAAACAATCGAAGGACAAAAACTATATATCTATTCACCGACTGATTGCATTCGTGATCGCCTAGCTTCGTACATTCATTTCAAAGCACGTGAATGTCTAGATCAAGCTGCACTCGTAGCCAAAAGATTTCCTTTCAATCAAAAGAAAGTCAAAGATTGGTGTGCCTCTGAAGGAGCCCCGCACGCTTTTGAAGATTTAATGAAGAAAATAAAAAGCCGCAGCTGAAAGTTAACTACCAAATAGCGCCTAGCCTAAATCGGCACCGACAAACTTTTATACACTTTTTGAAAAAGATACCGTTAAAAAATGCCGCTAATAATTGCGCTCACTTCTATGTTAAAATGAGTACCTCTAAGGGCTAACTGGTTTGGAAACTATGAAAATATTTTTTATTTTTCTAAATATCTATTTCATTTTATTGAGCTCGGTAGCATCAGCAGCTAACGAATGCACGAGTTTTTACACGAAGCAACCTCAAACCCCCTATGAAATCGAATTCGGTAGTCACTACAACTCGCTGGTACAATCGCAGTGGCAGTCCTACTTCAAGACAGAATGGGCATTCTTTAGCAGTGATAAAAGCGAAGGTTCGAAAAAAATCAAAGCGCTTGAATCATTAGGGTTCAATCAAAATGGTAACGACATATATAGTCCTACCTATAAAGAATTCATAAAAAATTATTTAACCGCCCTAAAAAAAACCGGCCAAAAAATCGAAAATTCAATTCTTCCCGCTTTGGTTTTAGTAAAAGGCCCGCCGGGACAAGCCACAGATCATCGTTTGGTCACACCAGGAATCGATCCGTGGCCAACAGAGTCAGGCTATCGTTTTCT
>DDTZ01000110.1:4161-4348 GCA_002344565.1 Bdellovibrionaceae bacterium UBA2351
GCGAAGGTTCGAAAAAAATCAAAGTTCTTGAATCATTAGGGTTTCGTCAAAATGGTGCCGACATATATAGTCCTACCTATAAAGAATTCATAAAAAACTATTTAACCGCCCTAAAGGAAACCGGCCAAAAAATCGAAAATTCAATTCTTCCCGCTTTGGTTTTAGTAAAAGGCCCGCCGGGACAAGC
>DDTZ01000110.1:4416-4775 GCA_002344565.1 Bdellovibrionaceae bacterium UBA2351
AACAGAGTCAGGCTATCGTTTTCTGTTGGCGTATGAAATGTTTAATATTCCATTTCGCACCATCATTTCAGGATTGCAACATGGACGATTCCCACTAATGGACGCTTCACATGATGTCGCCCATTTTGTTAGTTTTTTACTTCATCCCAATTACGCTAGGCAGTTACTTAAATCTGCTAAAGAAATACCTGCATTAGCCAAATACCCTATTTCATTCAGTCGGCGACTATTTTATAGCTTGGAGCTTTTAACACTAGCAAATCCAGAAAACAAAGAGGACCTAAGGAAAATTCTAATGTTTCCTGGTAACAAAAGTAGCGATACTTATTTTGCACTTTCAGATTACCTGAAGTTCTTCT
>DDTZ01000067.1:0-9802 GCA_002344565.1 Bdellovibrionaceae bacterium UBA2351
TTCACGACACAGATGCGGCTTTTCCAGCGCCCCGTTTGTGAAAATTTAGTAAATTCAGTAAAGAAATCCTGAGTAAATGAACTTGAGCTATGGCTTAGTTTTAAAATATTAATATTACCCGTCATTAAGCCTTCAAAAGCACTAAGAACAGGCAAAGCATAATCATTTCCCGATAGAACTTGAACAATCAGACCAAGCGGCTCCCACTTCTCAAAAACGTTTCCTTCGGAGTTAATTCGATTGCTAGTAAATGGCGTAAAACTGCCAAGCTCATTATTTATTTTAAATTTTAGCTGTTTCTTAGAAATAAAATCAGCAATAGATGTTATGATTTCCTTCGCGATTTCGGTTGCCAAGCCGTCTTGTACAGTCAGTGTAGCTACCAATCTAGATTGAATTTCAGAATCATATTTCAATTCTTTAGAAAATGCGTCGCATGTTTCCACGAATAAATCGACATCGAAATTTTCAACAAGAGCGGATTCGATACACGATTCTATTGTCTCAAGCTTAGAGATGAGTTCATCGTGGCTAATAGTCTGACCTTGCCAAAAGTGCGTTCTCATACGAAATCCTTTAGCAATTCGGCTGCGGCTACGGCGCAGCTTTTGTTTTTTGAAATTCCGGCACGACCTAAAACTTCGAACCAGTCAGTTTTCAAACCACACCCACATGATTCACCAGTGTGTAGTTTCCCGAGGTCTCCCATTATCACCGAATGAGCCGGAGCCGAGGTAATATATGGGGAAATAAATTGAATAAAACCCGGCTGTTCGTAACCCATTGGTTCTAACGTTTTCAAATTTCGAATAATAATTTTCGAATATATCGGTGCATGGAAATTATGGTTTGCACATTCAATATAAGGAATACAATGCTCAACAGATCCAAAGCCGTCGCGTAAACGACTATTTGGAATTCCCAATATGTCTTCAGCTAAGGCGTAGAGTTCCGATTTTTTGATCTCTTGATTTGCGTATCCTTTCCATCCGCCCCCTAAAAAGACTAGCGATTCTGGAGATAATTTCAATTTTGGGTATTTTAAATCCTTCATTCTTTGCAATGTGAAATAAAAAAATGACGGGAATCCGAAAATGCGTACGGGTAGCCCTTGAACTTCATACTCCTGCAGTGTGCGCATGGCTCCGAACACATCAAAATCATGAGTTCCCTTGCCTGTGAATTTAAGGCAGTATTCCGCCCGATTTACGGGAGCGTATTTAGTGAGATAATTATCAGTAAAAGCAGTGCCTAGTTTTGAATCGGGCTCAGTTTGGTATGTATAAAGTAAGTAGTTTGCTTTTGAATTGGGAGTGATCCAGCCGTAGTAGTTGTAAATTAAATCTACCATTTTTTGCGCAGAACCAAGACTCCATTCATCAAAAAACATTTGTGATTTTTGTCCAGAAGTTCCGGAGGAGGTCAAATTGATGTGAACATTTTCATCAGAAACAGATTTAACCGCATGATATTTAAAAAACTCAGCTGGTATACTAGGAATCTTTTCTAAATCGCCATCCCACCCGTTGATATCAAATTTAGAGTCTCTTAGTAACTGACGGTAGAACGGAGACTTTTCTTGATGCCAACGAATTATTTCTTTCATGGCTTGAATAAACAAGGAATCTGTTTCTGGAGATTTTTTGTAGGGATCGCTGATCTTACAAATTTTCTCAACAGCAGATAGCAAGGCTCGATTGGGCGGAAAAAGTTCTTTACTTGTCATCGAATACCCCAAGAACATCAAGATGCATTTGTTTCCACAAATCTACATATTGATCAATATATGGTTTGAACGATTTTTCAATTTGCATTCCACGAAAATTTAGAGGTTCCATCGAACGCGTCATCAATACTAGATCCATAAATTTACCTTTGTAGTCTAACATTGCCGGATAAATTGCGGACGGTAAAAAGTTAACGTCAAGCAAGGTTTCAAGCGATAGGATGCTATCCATTGCCATTAAAATCTCGACATAAGAAACCCCATAGTCGTGAAGCTGCTGAAGCAACGGACGCAAACGACCTGCCATTGAATAAAATGGCGCCGTCGCTGTAATCAATGCGCAGTAACCGTCAGATTTACTTAAGTAGCCGTAGATATCAACTTCACCATTTTTTGAAGTTAGAAGTAAATTGGGCTCATGAAATGGAAAAAAAACATCAAATGGATCTTTAAATGTTTGGGCGAACCGGCGTTTAACAAAATCAGGTGCCAATATAATTTCAAATTCTAAATGCTCTCCACTCGGTTTGGGACGAACCATTTTTAATAGTCGCGGCATAGGATGAGGCGACTTAATATATTTCTCGCTGGCTTTGAAAATAGGTCCGAGTGCTTCGGGGACCTCTTCGATGCGTGCGCGTTTTTTTAAAACTTCAGGGTCATGTTTAGCCATCAAAGTAAGCGTCTCATAGCTAGCTAGTCGATGCGCATTGGGAAAAATTCCTAAAGGTTTGAATTTATTTTTGATGAAAACTAGCTGTGGACTAACACTCAGGGTTCGAGTGGTAGCGTAGATCGAGTTAACGATTTTGTTATCTTTCATTAGGTAATCAGATGCGTGGTTCAGTAGAATGGAAGCTAAACCTTTACTTTGATAATAGGGATGGGTAACAAAACCTTCCGCACGAGCGATTTTGAAAAACACATCCACTTCAAAAACAGCAGATGCGCATAAAGTATTTTTATCTGGATCTACAATGACTAGCCAAAGACTATCTTTTTCCTGGATAATTTTCTGCATTACTGTGCGATCTGTTCCTAGCGCTAAAGGATAATTGCTTCCGTAAATAGTGAAATAAAGAGTTAATAAATCCTGAACGTCCGAAACTTTCGCTCGGCGCATGACTAATCCACTGTCTAACTTGATGACTTCACCATGCTTCATTCAAAAATCTCCTTACCATGTCGACGGAAAGCGAAAAAAGACAGAGCTGCAAAAGCAATCAGCACAAGTCCGCTCAGTCGGCCTAGATCAACAATTGCGAACGACTGTTGAAGAAAACCAAGTATTGCTAGTGAAAATGGTAATGTTGCCGTGCTGATAAGGTTAACTAAACTCATAACCTTGGGAACATCGTTGGGTTTGGGCTGCGTTTGCAAAATATTTATAATCAAAACATTTGCTACTCCGAGAGCAAATCCCATCAAGAACAAAGAAAACGAGGCAACCAAAAAACTAATATTATGAGCACCCAGAGCACCAGCAAATGTGAACATTGAAAAACCTAAACTCAACACAACTAAAAAAAACCAAGTCCAAAAAAGTGGTTTTGTCTTCACTGATATAAAGCTAAGGATGGCGCCACCGAGCAAGATTCCGGAGCCAACAACAGTCTCTAGGACAGCGAGTGAATTAAAAGAGTTTCCAAACAAATCTTTTGCCATTGAAGGCATCAGCACCTGAAGTGGACTCAGTAAAAGATTCATTGATAAAAACACTCCGAGCATCACGGCGATAATCATCTGTGATTTCAGAAAGCCAATCGACAGTGATTCGGATTGTTCGTTTTCTGCCGAAATGGGCTGTTTAGTTTTTGTTACCAGAGATAAGGCGTAGGCAGAAACTAGATAGCAAGTACCGGTAATCACAAAAAGCCCGTTCAGGCCAAATTTATTAAATGCGAACAATCCCAGAACTGGGCCAAGAATAGTTGCAAATGACGTTACAGTGGAGAGCTTGGCTGTAAGCTTTTGCACAGCATCGGCTTCTTTGATTTCAACGGCTAGCGATAAAATTGCCGGATTGAAAAAAGCTGAAAAAATATTTGAAATAAAAACAGAAATAAATAAAAGCCACAGTACTCGTTGACCAGAATCTACGCTTAGCAAACTCGGAAATAAAAAAACTAAAATGAAGGCTAATAGATATATAAATCCACGCATTAAATCCGAAAACAAAACGGTCTTAAGCGCGCCAAAACGACTAATCGCAAAACCCGAATGCTTTACTAAAAGAGCGTGTGGCACTCCGCCCACTACTAGGTACCAAATTAGAAATGCTTCACCAAAGCTAGACGTTATAAACCAAATCAACCCAAGCTGAACCATGCGATCCGATACTTGCGAAAGCGTTTGCCCTACAAGCAAAAGTAGATCGTCTAATTGAGCTGATCGTTTAATTACCATTGTATTCATATAGTTTTATCCACGATAGAAGTTAGCGAAGTTTTAGAATTTGGTTAGTGTCAAAACTTTGTACAGCAGAATTTTCACAGGATAGAAATCGAATTTACGCATATATAGTCTGTTGTGGATAAATTTTGTCGTGTTTCAAATCAATGTGACGAATTTCGGACAAAATTTTTTATACCCTATTGTGGAAAAAGGTTTTTTAAAATAGAAAGGCCCAGCAAATAGAAACTAAATTTACTTGGGGTGGTTGCATGAAATCGACTTTGGTTTTAATAACGTCAGTTTTATTTTTATGTGCGTGTAGCAATTCAAGTGATTCAAACGACGGTGGCGAAGATGCGGGTTCACAAATAACGTACGCGACCTATGAAATAATCGAAGGGTGTTCAACTGGCGTTCAAAAAGTAAATGCGGGGAACGAAGCAGACTTAAAAAAAGCATTTTGCGAAAAATTAAAAGACAATACCGCCAACGGTAACTGCGCCTCTTATCAGCGTGAAGACGCTTTTAAGTCTATGCAGTGTGAGGGTGCATGGCCACACTCGTCAAGTTCAGGCTATAAATCCAATAGTTCACAGTCTTACAGCTATCGAGTCAATTCGTGTAACACGGGTTTTCACTATTTTGCCTCATCAAGTGCACGCAATGGACAAAAGGCATATTGTGATGCTTTATTGAACGATGAATTGAATCAAAACTGTGCGCGAGAAAAACGCCAGGAACAGTACAACGAATCACGTTGTAACGAGCTTTAGAAATAAAAAAGCCCACGTGTGGTGGGCTTTTTCGTTACAGGTTAGCTTGTTTTTTTAAGCGCTCTGATTTGTCTAAGTAATAGTCCCAAGACCCGTCATAAATGCTGACTTTATTTTTATCGACTTCAAACACGCGAGTCGTAATTTCACGCAAGAAATAGCGGTCATGGCTTACGATGATTACTGTGCCAGGGAAATTCTTAACCGCATCTAGCAACACTTCACGCGATACTATATCCAAGTGATTCGTTGGCTCGTCCAGTACAAGCAAGTTCACTGGACGCGCTAAAATACATGCTAGAACAACCCGGCTCTTCTCACCACCCGATAATACCGAGATCTTTTTATCAGCTTCCTCACCAGAGAATTTGAAAGCGCCAAGTAGAGTTCTAATTTGTCCCATTCCGGCAGTTGGTAAATGACTATGAACCTCTTCAACGATTGTGCTGTTTGGATCAAGAACATCTAACGAGTTTTGGCTGAAGTAGCCAAGTTCAATGCTAGCACCGAGCTGCATATTTCCTTCAGATGCCTGTGTTTGGCCCGAAATGATTTTTAGTAGAGTCGACTTACCAGCACCATTCACACCCACCACCGCGACACGATCTAAGCGTTTGATAAGGCCGTTCGCTTTAGAAAAAACGAGTTTTTCCTTACCTTCTTCAGTTTTCCAAATTTTTGTTAAATTCTCAAACTTAACGACCTCGTCACCGCCACGAGGAGGAACAGGCCATTCAAACTGTATGGCTTTTTCTTCGGTGGGAATTTCAATACGATCAATTTTTTCTAATTTTTTAACTCGTGATTGAACTTGAGCGGCATGAGACGCGCGTGCCGCAAAGCGAGCAATAAATTCTTCTTCTTTAGCGAGCATGTCTTCCTGGCGTTTAGCGGCCGCAATCAATTGCTCCATTCGGATGGCTTTTTCTTTTTCGTAGTAGTCGTAGTTTCCAGAATATACTGTGATGGTTTGGAATGCGACCTCGACAATCTTGTGAACTAGGCGATTCATGAAATCGCGATCATGGCTCGTCATTAAGATAGAGCCTTTAAACTGACGTAACCATTCTTCTAGCCAAACGATCGATTCTAAATCTAAGTGATTCGTTGGCTCGTCCATTAATAAAACATCAGGATTTAATAGTAGAATCTTAGCAAGGGCGATACGCATTTTCCAGCCGCCGCTGAAGCTTTCCGTCGGACGATTGTAGTCCTCGGGCCCAATGCCTAAACCTGTCAGAATTTCCTGGGCCCGGGATTCAAGATCATAGCCACCCAGGCGTTCAAAATCGGCCTGCATGTCGCCGTACTGCTCTAGAACCTTAACCATTTCATCTTCACCCAAATCTGGATCTGATAGGCGAGCTTCTAACCTAGCGATTTCTTTTTGTAATTCGCTGATTTTACCAGCCGAAGAAATAACTTCTTGAAGAGCGGTTTTGCCGCCCATTTCCTCGATATTTTGAGAAAAGTAACCAATGACGGTTTTATCGGATTTACTGATTGTGCCACCATCAACGCCCTCTTCGCCGACTATAATACGAAAAATCGTACTTTTACCGGCCCCGTTGGGACCGACGAGACCGATTTTTTCGCCGGGGTTGATCTGGAAGGAACCGTTCTTATAAAGGATCTTGTTCCCGTACTGCTTGGTGATAGAAGATAAATGAATCATATAAGCTGCTGGTTTTAACTAGATTTTCAAATATTTTCAAAACTTCTTTTTTTTAAAAAAAGGGTCTCGACAGACCGAGTCGCCTATGATAGTCCATAATACCGATTTAGTAATAAAACCAAGAGGTTCCTAATGAAAAAAGACTTACACCCAAAAGTAAACACAGTAGTGTTCAAAGACATTTCTTGTGATTTCCAGTTCTTGGGCAACTCAACACTAACTTCTAAAGAAACAGTTAAATGGGAAGATGGTAAAGAGTATCCGTTAATCAAAGTTGAGATTTCTTCTGCATCTCATCCGTTCTTCACTGGTAAACAACGTTTACTTGATACTGAAGGCCGTGTTGATAAGTTCAAGAAAAAATACGCTACATCTGCTAAGTAGCTTTTTCCAATTTCATATTTTAAGAATGCGATTAGTTCATCTAGTCGCATTTTTTTTTATACTCCTCTTTGTCGGTGAACTCCGATACCATTTTACATCTCTGCCGAGGAATTTATGTTTTCAAAACTAGATGAAGTTGAATCAAGATATGAACAAGTAAATCTTTCATTACAACGTCCTGACGTTGCGAGTGATCAAAAAAAATATCGTGGCCTTATGAAGGAACTAGCTGACCTAGAAAAAGTCGTAGTTCTATATCGTGATTATAAAAAGAAAACAGCCGCACTTAAAGACAACAAAGAATTACTAACCGCTGAGTCAGACAACGAAATGAAAGAAATGTTTCGTGAAGAGATTCGTGAGCTTGAAGCGGCTATTCCGGATTTGGAGGCTAAGTTAAAATTAGCTTTGATTCCTAAAGATCCAAATGATGACAAAAATATTATTCTTGAGATCCGCGCGGGTGCAGGTGGTGATGAGGCATCTTTATTTGCGGACGAATTATTCCGTGCGTATGCTCATTATGCGGGAAAGCAAGGCTGGAAAGCCGAGATGATGTCGTATTCACCAGGAAACGTAGGCGGCGCTAAAGAGATTATTGCATCTATTTCGGGGGATAGCGTATTTAGTAAATTAAAATATGAAAGCGGTGTTCATCGCGTACAACGAGTTCCGGAAACCGAAGGTGCCGGTCGCGTTCATACCTCAACAATTACTGTAGCTGTTATTCCTGAAGTAGAAGAAGTCGAAGTTAAAATTGATATGAACGACATCAAGATTGATGTTATGCGCGCTTCGGGTGCCGGTGGTCAGTCCGTAAATAGAACCGAATCTGCTGTTCGTTTACATCATGGTCCATCAGGTATTATCGTTCATTGCCAAGAAGGAAAATCTCAGACAGCCAATAAGGAAAAAGCGTTCAAGATACTAGCGTCTAAGTTACAGATGTTAGAAGACGAAAAAGCCCGTAAAGAGGCCAGTGATACACGACTCGAGCAAATTGGAACTGGTGATCGCTCAGAACGTATTCGTACTTACAACTTCCCTCAGACTCGTGTGACGGATCATAGAATTGGTTTGACCACTCATGCCCTGAATGAAATCATGGCTGGGGACATTAGCATTTTAGTGGACTCACTAGTTGCTCATTACCAAGCAGAAGCACTAAAAAAACAAACGAGTTAAACTATGACCATCAAAGAAGTTCTGGATAAAACCATAACTTTTTTTAAAGCTAAGGGATTTCATTCTCCCCGTTTAGATGCGGAGCTGCTCATTTCGCATGGGCTTGGTCTAGAGCGTTTACAGCTATATCTAAAATTTGATCAACCTTTAAAAGAACCTGAACTAGAAAAACTACGTGAATTGGTTAAGCGGCGTACAACGGGTGAACCTATCGCTTACATTCTGGGTAAAAAAGATTTTTACAAAAACAGCTTCCTAGTTAACAAAGCTGTTTTGATCCCGCGTCCCGAGACTGAAACGTTAGTGGAAATGGCGGCGAATTTTATTGAAGGCAAAAAACCGTTAAAGTCATTTCATGTGTTAGATATTGGCGGGGGTTCGGGTTGTATAGGCATTTCTCTTGCGAAAGAATTCCCGGAAATTAAAGTTACTATTATAGAAAAATCAAAAGAGGCCACTGACGTAATCAAAGAAAATATGGTGTTAAATCAAGTTAGTAACGTAACGATTTACAACCTAGACGCTGAAGATATCGAAGGATTCGTCGAAGAGTATTCAGAAGGCCATCCGGCATTTGATTTGATCGTGTCTAACCCTCCCTACATCGATATCGAAGATAAAGAAGTGGAAGATGATGTTAGAAAATTCGAGCCGCAAGAAGCTCTGTTTGCTGATGATAAAGGCTATGTTTTTTTAAAGAGCTGGGCAAATAAGTATTCCTCTTTATTAAACAATGATGGAATGATGATTTTTGAAATGGGCTACACGCAAGGTGACGCTATTTTAGAACATTTAACAAAGCTTAATATTTTTAAATCTGTAAAAATCAAAAAGGACTTAGCCGAAAAAGATCGCTTCATAGCGATGGCTAAATAGGTGACGTATGGACAGAATGGCAGTGTCGGGCGGACACGTTTTAAACGGTCATGTTAAAGCAAGTGGCGCAAAAAATTCAGCGCTTAAGTTATTGTTTTCTACAATTTTGGCAGAAGGTACGCACCAATTTAAGAATGTTCCCGAATTAAAAGATATCGAATCAACGGCGGCACTACTAGAAAGCTTAGGCATTCAATGTGAACGTAAGGGTGAAGATTTCTTGGTCCATTCTAAAAAATTAAACAGCCTTCAGGCAAGCTACGAATTAGTTAGAAAAATGCGAGCGAGCATTCTGTGTTTAGGTCCCATGTTAACTAAGTATGGTGAAGCTGTTGTGTCTTTGCCTGGTGGCTGCGCTATCGGATCCCGCCCTATCGATTTGCATTTAGATGGTATGCGTGCGTTGGGTGCCGAAATTGAATTAAAAGAAGGTTTCGTTCACGCAAAGGCAAAGCGGTTAAAAGGCGCTACTTTTCTATTTGAAAACGTGACTGTCGGTGGCACTGAAAACATGATGATGGCGGCGGCACTAGCTGAAGGCGTGACGATTTTAGAGAATGCGGCGAAAGAACCAGAAATCGTTGATCTTGCAGAATACATGATCAAAATGGGTGCTAAGATCACGGGGCACGGAACTTCAATCATGAAAATTGAAGGCGTTGAAAAATTAAAACCAGCGGTTCATTCAGTAATGCCTGATCGTATCGAGGCAGGGACTTTACTTATCGCGGGTGCAATCACTGGCGGCGAAGTAACGGTTGAAAAGTGCGTACCGGCACATTTGGATGC
>DDTZ01000067.1:10185-13739 GCA_002344565.1 Bdellovibrionaceae bacterium UBA2351
ACAAAATCTTGGGAAGCGGTCGACATAACAACATCCCCGTATCCTCAGTTCCCGACAGATCTTCAGGCGCAGTTCATGGCTTTGATGACGATTGCAAATGGTACAAGTATCATTTCTGAAACTGTTTTTGAAAATCGTTTCATGCATGTTCAAGAGCTGATGCGTTTAGGCGCGGACATCACTCCGAAAACTCGTGTTGCTGTCGTTCGCGGAGTTCCTAATGGATTGACTGCAGCTCCCGTAATGGCAACGGATTTACGCGCAAGTGCCTGCTTAGTTTTAGCTGGTTTAGTCGCTAAAGGCGAAACGATCGTTAACCGTATTTACCATTTAGATCGTGGTTATGAAAAAATGGAAGACAAGTTAACGTCGTTAGGCGCTAAAGTAAAACGTATCGTCTAGTTTATTCGATCTAAACTAGTCATTGAAAATTTTGGTTTCGCCTTCTTTTAATACATAAAAATTTTTAACATTGGCCGCTTCTTTAGCCTTGTCTAAATCAAGGAGCGGTTGATTGATACCTTCATCAGTCAAGGGAAACGTGCCAAAGTGTATTCCGATAGAACGTTTAGGATCTAAATCTTGGTGTGCTTTTACAGCGTCTTCTGGATTCATGTGAGCATCTTCCATAAACCAGCGCGGCTCGTAGGCTCCAATAGGAAGCAATGCAAGTGTGATATTTGGAAACATTTTTTTTGTCTGTTTGAAGTGATCTTTGTAACCGGTGTCACCTGCGAAGTAGATCGTCGTTCGATCAGTTTCAATCATAAATGCACACCAAAGTGCTTCATTCGTATCGTTGAAAGATCGCCGTGACCAATGATGGGCCCGTAGTACATGAATTTTAATTCCTAACTCGGGAATATTTACTGATTCATTCCAATCCCGTTCTTGAACACGCGGTTTTTTAGAAAAATCTAAGTACCGAGAATTTTTTAAAGGCAAAATAAATAGAGGAAAAAACTTGTCGTTGATAATTTCTAGGGATTTGTAATCCATATGGTCGTAATGATTATGCGAAACAAGAGCGATATCTATGTTGGGTAGTTTTTCGATTTCCATCCCTGGAGGGCGCACACGTTTAGGTCCCATAAAAGAAAGCGGACTTGTTCTAAGAGAAAACACCGGATCAGTTATGATGTTAACTAACTTTTTTGAAGTTTGAATTTGAATCAGGAATGTAGAATGATTAATGAATGTTAACGCAAACTCGCCGATCTTAAGCTCAGAAACTGGCGTCGGAGTTTTTTCATTTTTTTGCTCCTCCCACTTAAATGCGTTGCGATTCCACTGCCACTTTAGAAAATCGGAAAAAGTTTTACTCTTTTGATCTACAGGATTAAAAAATTTGTCGCCGTCAAAATGGTCTGACACAGAAGTTCCTTTTGTTGAGCAGTGAACTGAGAAGATCATAGATGTTAGAACTAGAATTTGTTTCCAACAGAATTTTTTTGTCATGAATTAAAAAGACTAACAGGGATGTAGAAAATAAAAAGCAAAAAAAAAGCCTCTGTGGAGGGGACCAAGAGGCTTTGAAAGACAATCCTGGAGGGGTCCAAGGGACTGTATTTATAAGATTTATCCATACTATGTATAAGAAATTCTTAGCTGGCAACTATTTTTTTCGAATAATTAATTGTTTTGTGTTGACTCTAGAGCTTTTACTACAGCGGAAACGGCTTTAACGTTTACTGCCAACAACAAAACACACACCACATACAACAACACTAAGATTTTCAATCGCACGTTGTGTATTAAAGCAATCAGGAAGCCAATAAAGAACTCCTTCAAAGCGGATATAAAGCAGTTGAGAGTGCTTTGGGTTCCAAAAGCCTATTAATATTGAGTTCTAGTTTGGACCTAGGTTCTAATTTGGAACTTAATTGAGTCTTCTTTTGATGGTTAGGGCGTGCATCTTCTAAGATAAGAAAGAGCTCAAATATGGCAAAAATTTCAATAACTTGGATTATCAAAAATCAGCGTGGTCACATCAAGGGTCCTTACACGACTATTGAAGTTTTGAATTTCATTTCAAATGGAACGTTTTCGGGGGAAGAGCAAATCACCAAATATCCTGGCGGAGAATGGACGACGATTTCTAAAGAACCCGAATTTTACGAAAAGATTCTAGAAACGCTAGAAAATCAGCTTAAAAACCCAGGCGTGTCGCCAAAAGACAATAAAAGCGAAACTAAAAAAATTAACAAAACGACACCCAAAGCCGCAAACTTCGAAGAAACCGTGGCCGTTCCTCCCGAGCAACGGGCGGCAATTCAGCCGACTGTACTTCCACCGCAGCAGCAACCCACATTGCCAACGACGAAATCCTCGCCCCAAGAGATCAGACAGTTTATCGAACAGCAAAAATCAGAAGTTATCGAACTCAAAAGCATAGACAGCGAAGCTAAGAAAGACAAATTAGATACGTTGCGGTGGCCAATCTTTGGAGTCATTCTGGTTGCTGCCGCAATGCTGATTTATTTCGGTTTGTTTGATGAAGAAGGACATGACGTTACGGATAAAGTTTCTCTAGTTGCCCCGGGAGCAAGTAAGGACGTTCTTAAGCCGAACGAGATCGAGGCTCGAGTAGGAAAATCTCTTCAGCTAATCAGCATGGATACGATAGAAAAATATGAAGAAGCTCAGAACATTTTAGTCGCTACAATTGAAAACTCTATTAAGAATATCAAAGCACGAATGGTTTTGTGTGCCGTCTATAAAGAGCTTTGGCCGTACTCGAGGCAGAATGCAAATGATATAAAAACTATCGGGCAAGTAGCTAAGCAGACCAAGTCTATGAACAAAATTGATCCGGCCGGCATGCTGTGTGAATCAGTTAAGCTCTGGACTGAAGGTCGATATTCCGAAGCGCAGAGTGTGGTGGATAAGGCCCTTGAAAAAGACTACACAAATTTTTTCCTTTATCAGATGAAAGGAGAAATTCTTGAGCATGATAATCAAAAATTAGTAGCAGAGTCATTCTATCAAAAAGCTAAAGAACTTTCTGGTCAATGGGTTAAACCGATTTTTTCGCAGGCGATGATAAACGCTAAACTTAACGACGCGAACAAGGCTTACCAATTATTTGCAGATGCTTTAAAAATTAATAAGCAGCACAAAAACTCAATCTTTGGAGTTGGCATTTTAGAGGCTAGTCGCGGCCAGCAAGAAAAAGCGATTTCTCTTTTAACTAAGGGTTTAGACTTAGAAGGCAAAGTTGATAAAAATATTGAGTCACAAGGAATTGAATCGTTAGTGGAAATCTATCTAATTAAAGGTGATAAAAAGAAAGCAATTGAACTAGCTAATTTAAATTTATCTAAAAATCCAAGTAAAAAATCGGCAATTCATTTGTGTGATCGTCTTGGTGGTTGCGATAAGTCGGTAGTAAAAAGTGCGAAACCAGGCGAGGAACTGTTCTTTAGTTGCCAAGCCCTATTTCGACAAAAGGAATATCTACAGTCACAAGCCGAATGTAAATCGGCGTTTGAAATGAATCAGAAAAACGGGGCTGCAGCTCTGACTGCCGGCGAATCTCTGTGGTTCTTAGGGCA
>DDTZ01000067.1:14057-22248 GCA_002344565.1 Bdellovibrionaceae bacterium UBA2351
AAGCCTATCTAAAAAAGGCCGAATTTCTGTCAGATAGATTTGATTTCATTGAGGCTGAAAGAGTTCTACTTCAGGCCGATTATGTCAGTGGTAAATCAAGTTTTGAAGTGCAGCGTGGCTTTGCATACCTTGCATTTAAAAAGCGAGACTATAACACAACGTTAAAGTTAGCAGAAAAAGCTTTGAAAACCTACGATGCAGATATTGAAAGCATCATATTGTACTCTTCGGCCGCCCGCAATCTGGCGTTGGGATTTCGAGTTAACTCGCAAAAGGATCAAGAACAACGTCAAAAGCTAGCGCAGGATGCATATACCTATGCTCTTAAGGCCATCGAGTTGGACTCGACAAGTATTCAGGCCCAGATTAATTATGCAAAGGTTATAGCGACACGACAAGGGGTTGAAATTGGCGGAGACTATTTAATCGAAATGATTAAACTCTATCCATCTTTGTATGAATACAGAGTAGCACTTGCTGAAATTTATATTGAAGAAGAGAGGTACAAGCAAGCTATAGAAGAACTTCAACGGGTGCTCTCGGTTAATGCAAAAGATAAAAAGGCTCTAATGGCCATTGCTAAATCCTACTTCCAAATAGGTGAACTCGACAAGGCGACAACATCGTATTTAACAGCGAGCAATTTAGACCCGTCAGACGCGGAACCTATTTTTGAAGTTGCTAGAATATATATGGAACGAGGAAAAATCGATCAAGCATTGATTCAATTTCAACGGGTACTAGGATTAAACTCTAAATATCCGAAGGCCAATTTTTATATTGGCCGTTTAATGATTATCAAAGGCAACTACTCTGAGGCCGAAAAGTTCGCCGAAATCGAAAAGAAAATGTATCCACTCTTAACCGATCCCTATTTGCTGATTGCTGAAATTAAATATATGAGCAAAAACTACAGTGAGTGTGCCGCGGAATACGCTAGAGCTACTAACTTTGGTTCACAGCCGGCTGCGGTCTATGTTCAAGCCGCAAAGTGCTATCGTCTATCCGGACAACTAGATATGGCTCAAGGGTTCATTGATATTGCTGCGGAAAGAGAAAGTGGATACGAAGAGATTTACAAAGAACAGGGTGCCCTTTTTGAAAGTCGCGGCGACACGGTTTCCGCGCTAAGATCTTATTGCAAATATGCTGAATTATCACCAAACTCAAAAGATAAACTCGAAATCAAATCGCTGATTCAATCATTAGGAGGCGAATGTGGGGATTAAAGATCAAGTCTCGTCAATGGCTCAAGGGGCACAAGCTAAAGCAAAGACATCGGCCCAGTCGTTCATGCAAATTTCATTTCGCTTAGTCACGGGCTTCTTTTTGGGCTTAACATTAGCTCTAATCGGTCAGGAACTGACAGGCTATGGGTCGTTTTCGCTGATTTTTTTAAACCTAGTTGTGTTGGGTTTGTTTTTCCGTATATCCCAAAACTGGAACATGATTAAAATTTTAGTTTTCGATTTGGTTTGTCTTCTTGTCATTCAAATCCTGAAAATGTATATATTGATCGCACCTTAGGGGTTACTGTCATGATTGATATCAAATTGTTAGAAAAAAAGTCTGAAAATAATGAACCTTCATACTTAGACGCTTATCGCGCCAATCTAGTTAATCGCAGCGCGGACACGAGTGTTCTAGATAAAATTTTAGAATTAAATAAAAAAAGGAAAGAATTAATCTTTTCGGCCGAATCAGAAAAATCAAAACAAAATAAAGCTAGCCAAGAATTAGGAAAATTAAAACGTGAAGGCAAAGACACGTCCGTGTTGCAAGCCGAACTTGGAAAAATCTCTGCTGAAGTTAAAGAAATGGAAAAGAAAGCCGGAGACGTGGACGCTGAAGTTTACAACTTGCTTTTAACTATTCCCAACATGCACCATAGCTCCGTCCCAGTTGGTAGTTCAGCTGAAGGAAATCAAGTTGTAAAAACTGTTGGCAGCAAGCCTTCGCTTTCATTCAAGGCGAAGGAACATTGGGAACTGGGTGAAAAGCTTGGTATCATTGATTTTGAGCGTGCGGGTAAGGTAACCGGTGCTCGTTTCGCATTCCTAAAAGGTCATGGCGCGCGATTAGAGCGTGCGTTGATTCAGTTCATGATGGATATGCACAGTGAAGTTCATGGCTACACAGAAATGATTCCGCCATTTATCGTAAATACAAATAGTTTGATTGGAACTGGAAATTTGCCAAAATTTAAAGATGATTTATTTCATCTTTCTGGCCAAGACTATTTCTTGATTCCAACGGCCGAAGTTCCTGTAACGAACTACTTCAACAACGAAACTTTAAATGAATCAGATTTGCCAAAAATGTTCTGCGCTTATTCGCCATGTTTCCGCTCAGAAGCTGGTAGCCATGGTCGCGACACTAAAGGGTTAATTCGCCAGCATCAATTTAATAAAGTTGAGCTCATGATCTTTGCTCCGCCGACTCGTTCTCATGAATTGCATGAAAAACTGACCAGCGACGCCGAAAAAATTCTAACTGAACTTGAATTGCCATTCCGTCGTATGCTTTTGTGTACAGGGGATATGGGCTTTGGATCGGCAAAAACGTACGATCTTGAAGTGTGGTTGCCAGGTCAGAATGAATTCCGCGAAATCAGCTCATGCAGTAATTTTGAAGACTTCCAGGCTCGCCGCGCGAACATTCGATATAAAGCGGCCAATGGAAAACCTCAGTTTGTTCACACACTTAATGGATCTGGTTTAGCGGTAGGACGTACCTTGATTGCGGTTTTAGAAAACTATCAAAATGAAGATGGTTCGGTTCGCGTTCCTAAGGTGTTACAAAAATACATGAGTGGCGTAACGGAACTGAAAATTCCTTAGGCAATACGACGCACTAACGCGCAGGGTAATTGTAAAAATCCGTTGATCCGGTTTCACGTTTCCAATAGAACTGACCCCGGAGCGATGGTAGAGCGGTTGAATACACCAGTCTTGAAAACTGGCAGCCCTTCGCGGGGCTCGAGAGTTCGAATCTCTCTCGCTCCGCCAATTCGGAGCAGTCTCCAAAAATCCCTAAAATTTACCAGTAAAACGCAATAGATGAAGTCTACTACTGCAGTAATTCGCGTACTTTTGCGAGCAACGTGTTCACTGTAAATGGTTTATCTATAAATCGATGATTTTTTGATCCCGATATTCCGTAGCGCAGAAGAGCGTCTTCCGTGTAACCGGAAAGGAAAAGAACAATAACATCAGGATTTACTTCCAAAAGGCGTTCACTAAATTCACGTCCGCCCATTTTAGGCATGACGACGTCGGTAATAACCATGTGAATCGGTGAACCGTAATTAGTATATGTTTCTAGCGCTGTTTCGCCATTTTGAGATTCAATAACGACGTAACCGGCGTCGCGGAGTGTACGTGCCAATATAGAACGAAGCTCTTGTTGATCCTCGACGACCAAAATAGTTTGTCCGGTTACAATTTTTTTGCCTTCAGAGTTTCTAATAGTTGGCTTTGCGTACATTTCTAATGATATCGGCAAGAAGATATCAAATGTCGAACCTTTTCCTAATTCGCTCTTGACCTCAACTCGTCCGTTGAATTGACGGACAAGTCCATCAACAGTCGAAAGACCCAACCCAGTACCTTTACCGGATTCTTTGGTGGTAAAAAATGGTTCAAAAATTCTTGAGACAGTTTCGGCATCCATTCCTATTCCAGTATCAACAACAGAGAGCTTAACAAAATTATTTGGTTTTGTTCTTTCCGATTCAACCGGGTGAGAATTGCCGCCATCCACTAAGCTTGTTTGGATTGTGATTCGTCCACTCATTTGAATGGCGTCGCGGGCGTTGATGACTAAATTTGTAATTAGTTGTTCAAGTTGATGAAGGTCACCAAGAATTACTTTGCTGCCTTCTCCGTAGGAGGCTTCTAGTTCAATGTCTTCCCCAACCATGCGACTGAGCATTTCTATCAAACCCATAATCGTTTTATCGATATCAACGGGTTTAAGTTCGATTCCTTGTTTACGGCTGAAGGCCAAAAGCTGTCTTGTTAAACCTGCGCCGCGATCTTGGGCTTTTAAAATACTCTCGAGCCCCTTCCTAAATGGTGAGTCGGTAGGTATTTGTGACAAAATATTTTCTACATGCAAACCGATAATCGCGAGTAAATTATTAAAGTCATGTGCGACACCACCAGCAAGAGTTCCAATGGCCCTCATTTTCTGAGACTGCCGTAATTGGTTCTCTAAATTACGCTGCTGAGTTACGTCCGTTTGCACCGCGATAAAGTGAGTCAATCGTCCGGCCGAATCTGTAACGGGTGAGATATTCAAGTGATTCCAAAACGGTCGCCCATTTTTGCAATAATTTAAAATTTCAACGTCGCAGGAATTTGCACCTTGCAAAGCTTTTCTAATCGTTGCAGTGGATTCCGGGCTTGTGTCACGTCCTTGAAGGAAGCGACAGTTGCGGCCAATGACTTCGCTTGAAGAATAACCGGTAAGTCGTTCGAAGCCGGGGCTGACGTAAACGATAGGATTGTCAGATCTATTGGGATCTGTGATGATAATTCCCTGCGAAGCCGCCTTGATTGCTTGTTCGAGCATACGTAATTCGGTTTGGTCACGTTTTAAGATTTTATTGCTCTCTTCAAGTTGCAACATTTTTTCTTCGAGTTTTCTGATGAGAGTTTCATTGTATAAATGGGCGGTCGCAGCTTCGTTAACTATGACTGTTTTAGGGAGGGACGGCAAATTTTGAGATGATCTTTTTTGTACTTCTTCGATGCGAGATAGAAAATCTTCCGGTTCGGTTGGTTTCAAGATGAATGCATCCGCGCCTAGGCTCAGCGCCAGCCGTTCGTCTTCGGCTTCTGTATAGGTTGCTGTATAAACGATAAATGGTACCTTGTTTAGCCGTTCGTCCGCTTTCCAATGCCTAAGCAAAGTGTAGCCGTCCATTACGGGCATTAATAAATCCGAAACTAAAAGATCGGGAAATTTTTGCCGCGCTAAAACCAACGCTTCGGCTCCATGTCGGGCTGTCATGACTTCCCAGCCATGGCCTTCCATTAAGCTTCGTAAGTAATAAATGTTATTTTCATGATCATCGACTATGAGCACGCGTTTCATTTACATTTTTTCCTTAGACGTAGAGTTCTTTACTATTTTTTCAATATCAGAAATGAATCGGTCGGGATCTATCGGCTTTTCGATATAACCATTGCATCCAGCGGCTACGGCTTTTTCTTTATCCCCCACCATTGCATATGACGTGACAGCAATTATGGGTATTGAGACCAAAGATTTAATTTCTCTTAGCGATCGAGCTACCGAATAGCCATCCATTGAAGGCAACTGAATATCTAAAAGTATCAAATCAAAACTATCAGATTTTGCCATTGCAATTGCTTTCAAGCCGTCGGCGGCATGAACTACGTGATAACCATTTTTTTCCAGCAGATAGGTGGCTAGATAACTATTCTGAGCATTGTCTTCAATTAGTAACGTTTTTTTACTCATGAGTCCTTGCTTTCTTTTAGCGGAATAATCATGGAAAATTCACTTCCGTTCGGCCAATCACTGCTAGCTAAGATTTCGCCGCCTAAGAGGGTTGCTAGCCTTCTACAGATAGTCAGACCAAGACCGGTACCTTCATGCTGACGAGACAAGCCAGAATCTATTTGTCTAAAGGGTTGAAACAGTAGCGACATGTGTTCTGGTTTAATTCCTATTCCCGTATCTTTTACGCGTACTCTAATTGCCGACGAGTAAATGAGCGAATTAGGATTTGTATACGGCGAAATAACATCTACGCTAACGGTAATTTGGCCGCGTTCGGTGAACTTAATGGCGTTATTAATTAAATTAATCAAAATTTGTTCGATACGCCGCCGATCACTAGACCAATTCGAAATATTTCCGTTAGTTTCATAATTAAAAGTGAGACCTTTTTTCTCGGCATTCGGTTTAAGAACAGAGATGGTCTGCTCTATAGATTCCTGCAAATCAAATTTTTCAAATCGAAGTTCTAGTTGATTAGCCTCAATTTTAGAAAGATCTAAAATATCATTAATCAAATCTAGTAGGTGTCGGGCGCTTCCCCGAACCATACCAAGTTGTTTGGTTTGTTCTTCTGTCAGCGGGCCGGCCAGTTTTTGCAAAATGATACCAGTGAAACCAATTATTGAATTGAGTGGTGTGCGAAGCTCGTGTGACATGGTCGCTAGAAACGCAGATTTAAGTCGGTCTGCCGATTCCGCGCGAACTAGAGCGGTTTGCAATTCTTTGGTTCGAGTAGCTACTTTAATTTCTAAACTTTCATTTAATTCTTGGAGTGCTTTTTCAGCGCGCGTTCTATCGGTTACGTCTACTCCGACACCCACGAGACATTTAATTCCATGCACAGTGACTCGCTTTCCAGTAAAGAAATAGGGAATAGACTGGCCTGACTTAGTTAAAAACGGAGCTTCAACAAAAGCTTCCCCGTTTTCAAAAACTTCGCTGATGCGCTTTTCTATTATAGGCCTTGATTCGGGTGCAAAAAAATCTAACGGATGCATTCTAATGATTTCACCAGCAGAATAGCCAGAAACCCGCTCCATGTTTCTGTTCCATCTTAGGAAGTGACCGTTTTCATCGTAGAAATACAGAACACCCGGCATACTTTCGATCATGGCTTCTGAAAATAATTTCTCTTCGTGCGCAGTGGATTCTGCCCGTCGGCGCGCATATCCTTCGGCAAGGTTGTCTAGCGCAAATGAAATATCCTGAGCCGTTTCGGCAAGAAGGGCGACCTCTTTGTCCCTAAAAAAATTGGTTTCATGAGCATAGATTCCCATAACGGCTACAATCTTTCCGTTTTCCTTAATAGGAAATGAGGCCGAAGACTTATATCCTCGCTCTAAATATTGTGGCCGCCAAAATGATATATTTGGATCGTTCATCAGGTCGTTAGAAATATAGGGCTGTCCTGAATTAAACGCGATGGTCATTCCGCTAGACATTTCGGGTTTATCGACCATAATTTTCATTCCGGCCCGGTTTTCTAGTTCCAGTTGATACTTATTGTTGGGTAATAAAGCACGTTCTTCGACCGAGTACCAACCGACCCAAGCCATCGGAAATCCGCCCTGCTCGATTAAAGTGAGACTGACTTTATCGAAGAGTTCTTCCCGATTTTGTGATACGCCAATATTTTGATTTATTCGGCTTAATACTCCATTGAGTCGCGATACTCTTTCGAGTTCTTGTTCGCGATGCCATTCTAGCATTTTTCGGTCACTGATATCATTGATTGAAATTCCAAAGCCAAGAACGTCAGTATCTTTTTGAATTGGGAAATAGCTCACTAGCCATGTATTGTGAGGCCCGCTTCCTATCGTCGCTTTAAGTTCTTGATTAGACGTTGCATCCCCTCGAAGAGCACGTTGGCACTGAGGTTCCATGAAAAGCCAAAGATTTGCAAAAATATCTACTAAAGATTTACCAACATAAAAATCGGCTTTAGCCGAATTCCAACGAGCAAAAGAATCATTTACTTGAAGTATTTTATAACTACGATCGGCAAAGATAAAACCGACAGGACTAAATTTTAAAATTTCTGAAATCGAATGATTATCTGAGCCACTAGAAGAAAAGATTAATTTTAAAATATCAGAATTTTTTTGAGACGTCATTAAAACCCTAACCAAAGCCGTTTAATTTATTCATTCAGAGTATTTAGAATAAACTGAACTGCTTTAGGTTAGCAGCTGTTTCGACTCAAAGTTTTGTCAAATTATAGTCAAAACCTTGAGTCATTTTTATATCAAACTAATTTAGTTACAAAGATCTGTTTTACCTAGCGGCAATGGGAAACCTTGAACCACCCAAAGTACTGAATATTGACCAGGCGAGAACTCTAAAAACATCATCGAAGACTTTTCAGTGCCTGTAGTAATGTCTAGCCACACGCCGTTTGTAAAGCTTGAAATCCCAGCAATTGTATTGATGACTTTGATATCATCCGCAGAAAATTCTGCCGCCGTGAAATCAGCGCTGTTAACGATTGTATAAGTTGAAGAACCTTGGAACGGTTTTCCGTCTTCACCTTTTCCAGATAAATCGATGCTCAGTGATTTATCTACAACTTTGTAAGCTACTTTTAAGCTAGCAGATGGTTCACATGTGTTCATCGATACCGGAATACCAGCGAACGAAACAGATGCAAAACATAGAGCTA
>DDTZ01000013.1 GCA_002344565.1 Bdellovibrionaceae bacterium UBA2351
ATTTTGAGTCTAAACTTGCAAAAACGGTGTCACAGGATCTAGATAAAAATCAGAAGGAAGAGTACTTACGCATTAACTCCTTGAAACAGGCCTCGCCCGAATTGAGCAAAGCCGAAATCGTCGGGCAATTGATTTTAAAATGGATTGAATTAGAGGATGCTCTGTTCGCCGTCGCTGCGGGCACAATTTCGATTTCATCCAGGTCAACGGCCCAGCAAATAATTAAAGATCTTCAAGGGGCCGGTGAAATTTCGGACGCTCAAGTAGAAAAACTTTTCATGTTAAGAGAAATTAGAAACCGAGCCGCGCACAAGGGAAACTTTGAAATCTCGCTGGATGCATTCAAAAATGCCATGGTTTTAATGGAAAATTCTTTAATCGAACTAAAGAAAAAGATTTAGTGGCCTGTTTCAAATCGGGACGACAGTTCACAGACCTCGTGAAGTTTTTAGCTTCGCGGCCAATATAGAGGACTTATACTTTTTATCTTAATTCTTTCTTATGCCGATAAGACTATGTGGGTTTTCAAGTTCATGTAAGCAGTATACCTCCACGTCCAGTTCGTTTGGCTATTATTTTTGGCCTCTTGTTTACCTTAACTTCGCTTTCCTCGTTTTCTCAAACTCAATCACCGCTTAATTTTATTACTGAAACGGCTAAAACCACGTACGAATGCCTTACGTACGATTGTAGTCGTAATAAAGTGCCTGAAATTCTAAATATTTTGCAACTCAAGTGCGAGGCCGAAAAAGTCCAATTGGGATGCTCGAAAATTACAGACAAAGATCCTTCAGACGCTAAATACATTCGTAGCTGCAACTTTAAAAATATTTGCGAACGTAAGTTAATGCCAAGTCTGGGTTTGAATGTCGTCGCCTGTTTGCGTGGCGCTGCTAATGTCTATACCGATTATGCAGATCTGCTTCAGAGGATTTCCTATTCAGTCGAGGCCCATCAGGACGAGCTTAGAGCATGCACATCGGTCTCGTGTAAACGTTCGATGTCTAAAGGCGTGCCTGAATTTGATCGGATGGATGATGCGACTCTTTTAAAATATTCTCCGGCTTATATTGAAAATAAAGTCGGGTCGTATCGTGCCTACATAGGTCACTTCGAACGCGAACAAGCGGCTCATAAATATTTTATTGAAAATACAGGATTAAAGCGCTTCAATGAAAATCAGAATCGTCCCTCCTATCAAGCGACAACTTTGGACGCAGATTATGTGGCTCTCGGAAAAAAGGCCATCAAAGACGCTGGCATCGTTTTGGATTGTTACGATGAACGCGCGTACGCGGAAATTCTATGTCATGGTGTTTTGAAAGTCGTTTTGCCAGGGATTGTTTTTAAAGGTGGTATCTCGGCCATTCGCTCGGTCGCCTCGCTAACGACAGGTACGATTGAGCGTCGTGGATACATGGCTTCACAAAAATATTTCTTTGAGAGTGAACGATCGCTCATGCGTCAGTTGTTTTCAGAGAAGCATTTTTTCAAAAAATTTACAACCAAAGCGCAAAATCAGTTTTATATTAATGCCGCTGAGGAATCGGTTCCAAAACCAGGTCGACTGTTCTTCCGGATCGAAAATGGTATTCTAAAATACTTAAATACTGTTATTGGTGATAAAGTTTTAATTACGAGTATCAACAATAAATATAATGAAATCCTATTTAGAAAAATTGAAGAAATTAAAAAGCGATTTCCTGGAATCGAGTTCCCACCGTATCAGGGTTTTAAAGAAGTCGAGTTTATGGCCATTACCAAAGACGGGCGAGCTATTCCAGATCAGCTTTTAAAAGAGGTCGACCGCGCATTCCAGGACGCTAATAAAGAGTTAAAGAACCATCTTGAGGTCAATAAGATACTGCGTGCATCAGATCAGCCCGAGACGTGGTATCGCGCGGGTGTCGGGAGGACTGGTGATATGGCGAATGCGGCAGCACGCGAATCACGCAATGATCTGTCCCAAAATGTGCTTGTTAACTTTGATGACCCAACCGTCTTAGCCAAACTTGAGAAAACTGTGAGTGACGGACGAACTCTTGCCGAGCAATTGACCCGAGAGTTTACTGGATCAGAATTGGTGTCTGTGCGCGATGGGGTTACGACTCTCAACGCAGATGTAATGGGGCTCGTTCGTAAATACCCAGATTCTGCAGAGCTTCACCAAGCTCTAGCGGCAAAGTACTCAAAACAAAGCATCAACCTTGAACAGTCCGATCGCATTCGTCAGCTCTATGAAATTCAAGATCGTTTTTCACCGCCGGTTCGATTTGCCGAGCGTGAAATTGCAAGCTTCACTTCAGCGCGAGGAACCGAGGTCGGTATCGATTTTGTGAATGCCGGCGGTGCCAATGCCGAAGGTCAGTTGCGCGCATTGATCAGCAGTCGAAGTGGTGCCGAAATGATGTCTCGCAGCCGTGTCGAGTTTGGTCTAGCAACGGACGAACTAAATCGAAAAAAAAACCAATTTATAAATATCGCAGAGGATTTAGCAAAACTGCATAACCGAAATCTTCCCTACGGACACGCACCAATGACGGTCAGTGTGGCAAAAAGTGGTGACGATAGTGTGGCGACATTTAGCGAAGTCTTGACTCAAGAACAGAAAGACTGGATGGCCAAAGAATGGGTTCGTCGTGAGACCGCACTAGGTAGGTCGCCATCTTCGGCGCGCATGAGTATTCCCAGCGAGGCTGTGTCTAATGTTATTCAAAAAAATGTGCTCGGTGGGCATGGGGAAAGTATAGAAAAATCCTTGCGTTCAAAGTTGATCGGAAATTTAAGTAATAGAGATTTAGATCAACTGCTGGTTAAAGTAGAAATGAAAGGTCATGCTGGAGGCACGGGTTATGTTGATTTGTCATTAGCCATGCCTAAAGGTAAGTCGTTAACGAGCGACCAGATTCTGGCTATTAAAAGATACTTCAAAAAAGCGATCAACGAGGTTAACTCTACCTCGGGTTCGAAAAAACTAGGATATGGTGCCGGTGAAATGAAAATTATTGGCTTTTAAAGAACATTATCCTTTAAGAACCGACCTAATACGCGTTCGACCTGGCGCCAGTGTTTTGAAAAGTAGTGTCCGCAATCGCCAAAAATGTGAATATGTATAGGTTGGTTTTCGCTAATGAGAACCATG
>DDTZ01000095.1 GCA_002344565.1 Bdellovibrionaceae bacterium UBA2351
TAACAGTAAAAGAAGGCGGTCTAGACCGTCGAAGCCATTTCGTTTTCGAAATCCCTGTCTATATTGCCCTAGAAACACAACGAGATGTGCGAACTAATGACTCTCAAGCTGAAGAACCAGAAACTCATCAAATTGAACACTCTACCGATTTTAGAAATCGAAAAATTCTACTGGTCGAAGACTCTCCCGACAATGCGGCTTTGATTTGCCACTATTTAAACGCTTTGGAATTAGAAATCGATATCGCCACGGAAGGCTTGCAGGCCGTCACATACACGCAGAAAAGGAATTACGACTGTATTTTGATGGATATCCAAATGCCTGGAGTTGATGGACTTGAGGCTACGCGAATGATTAGAAAACAAGGTTACAAGTATCCAATTGTTGCACTCACCGCCCATGCTCTTCCTGCAGAGGCCGCAAAGTCTATACACGCGGGATGCAACTTACATTTAACCAAACCCATTACCCGCGCAAAGCTCATTGAAGCTCTAGCATCGCAATTTCAAAGTGGACTACCTGCCACGAAACAAGCTATTAGCTCGTCAATTGGGGCAAATCCTATCAATTAGCTTTCGACAACGTGGCAAAATTCAACGCTTCACGACCAAATTTAATTACGCGGCTATTATTCTTGGGCCAAGAACTTGCATGATCTATCTATTATGGAAATAGATGTTACAATAAATACTCACTTAAAAGGCGATCGTGATTCTGCTACTCGATCTATGCTGAAATCGGGAACAGGTTTTATGTTATGTCTAAGTGAAGCCATCCGTGAACTTCAAAGATTAGGTTACAAAGAAAATCTATGTCCAGCAAATGATCATCTATGTTGCCGTTCTGGAGCGATAAAGCTTTACCCTAAAGATATTAAAATAGATGAAATGATTCGATTTGAAAATGCATCAGACCCCGATGATCAAGCTATTCTCTATGCCATAAATTGCGAGTCGAAAAACCTAAAAGGTCTGTATGTCGACTCTTATGGAGTCTATCACGATGATCTATCTCCAGAGCTAATTAAATGTTTTCGAGATTGCCCTTATTGAAAGAGTATTGAATCCGCTCGATCTTTAAGGGCATCGTGTTTAAATTCCCACCACTAATGAAGCGATATAGCCCGACGTAGTATTACCACTAATGCTTACCAGTTGTGATGAATACCCATCACTGAAAACATTATCTGTTGCATAACTAATCTTGGCTAGATTTGTCTTACTCGTACTATAAGCCGACGTTGCGTAGACGGTATTTAAGACATCCATCGGGAAAGTCAACTGTGACGTCTTTAATGAATAGTTATTATCTACTGCTTGCGACAGTGACGGAAATATTTCAAAATGCATGTGCGGCATACGGCCGTCATAGCATCCTGGGAAAATCGTCGTGAATGACAACTGTCCCGAACTATCTGTCGTTTGAACTCCGCGCAAATACGTTTGCGTCGTCACACCGGAAGAATACATAGAATATTTTCCACTAATATCACAGTGCCATAAATAAAATGCATAACCTGCTATCGGCGAACATGTGGACTTGTCTGTCACCGTAAAATTCATTTTCAACGGAATACCCGTCGCAGTTGCAGATCCACTATAACCGCCCGTATTTAAACTCGAACGAATATCCGATCGAACAATTCCATTTAAACGCAAACAATTTATCGCGCTGTCATCATGTGCGGGATAAGGTCCCGCCGTTTCTGAAGGAATGGATGACGAGCAAACGCCACCCCCAACTGATGTAGTTGAATCAGTGACCGAATCGGTTGCTCCCGAGTCAGAAAGTAAGCTATCTGCGGCTTTGCAGCCCGTTAAAATATTTTGCAATACCAAAAGCGACCCTACGCCTACGTATTGACTACCGAGTTTTAAAGCGTCTCCGCGACTTAAAGGCATTCTCAATTTCACATGTCCTCCTTAGATCGATAAAACCAATCTACATGGGATGTATGGAAATAATGTGGAAGAAATATGTTTTAATTTAAGACAAATATTGACAGCTATACTAGCGTTTGCGGCCGGCAATATCCAAGATTTACTCTAATCTAAATCCAATCGACTAATTGATTTAATTACTCCCGATTCGATTTCGAATCGGACTATCCAACGCAAGAACGGCGGAATCGCTACAATCTGGGTGTCTAAAATAATGTTCTTCACATTACTTATTTTTTTCTGCATTTCCGGTAAGCTTAGTCCAACCGTTTTATCTTTCCATACTTCTTTACTATAAATTTCGCCCGATTCTTTATCTATAAGATAAAACGAGGTGAATCCCAGGTCTTTAGCTCTCGGAATTAATAACTGTGCCGGTCTAGATATCACAAACTCGTGCACCAAGGTATCTGAGGCTTTTCGACAAAAACGTAATCTGCGATTTATCAAAAAATAAGTGCTAATGATTAGAAGGACGGCCAAGGCAACAACAGCAAAAAGAACATTCACAATCAACTCGGTCATTGAATATAAATATAAAGTAAATGAGTTTAAAATGCAAAAGCAGCGCTCATTTTGAGTCACTGCTTTGTTACGGTTAAAGTATATTTATAGCACCATCTGCCTCACCGTACATTTGACGGCCAGTTGTCATCGGGTTGCACATTTCCAAAGAAATTAGTATCGCACGCATGTAAAGTAGTGGTTTTGCTATGCCCGTATAGATATATTGGTCCATTTTACTAGACGATCACGCTCTTTTTAACTAAGACATTAGAATGACTAAAAAAATTAAATTCGGGATAAATGATTTTACTTCGGCAATAGCCTTCGCGGTCCTATTGCTCTCTCTTTTAATTTCATTCGACACTATTTTTTTAATTTCAGTTGCAGGTATTTTTCTAGGATTGGGTATTTCGAGCGCCGTTCACAGTGCCGAGGTTATCGCTCAGCGATTGGGACCTTCGTTAGGTACGTTGATTTTAGCTCTAGCGGTAACCATCATCGAAGTGGCTCTGATCGTTAGTTTAATGGGAAATCAATCCGAGGGTTATGACAAAATTGCGCGTGATACCGTGTTTGCTGCCATCATGATCGTTACGAACGGAATTATCGGCGTCTGTATATTGATTGGCGGGATTAAACACAAAGAACTTACATTTCAAACCATGGGAACGAGCGCCCTGCTGGCCGTACTTGCTGTATTGTCAGTACTGACTTTAGTTCTTCCCAACTTCACAACATCAGCGAGTGGTCCTACTTACACTGTCGGACAGTTGATTTTCGTTTCTGTGACTTCGATTGCCTTGTATGGAGCTCTAGTATTTGCGCAAACAAAAACTCACAAGAGCTATTTTGAAGCGATTCCTGAGTCTCAAATAGAATCGTTAGAGGAAGCCTCCGAAATGCCGACACGCATGCGGGCTTGGTTTAGTTTTTTTACTTTGCTCCTATCGTTGGTAGCAGTCGTGGGTTTAGCGAAAATTTTGAGTCCCTCTATCGAGTCGGCCATTGCCTATATTGGGGCTCCTAAAGCTGTGGTGGGTATAGTAATCGCGTTACTTGTCCTAGCGCCAGAAACAGTGGCCGCGGTAAATGCCGCTCGTATCAACCAGCTGCAAACAAGTTTGAATTTGGCACTCGGGTCTGGAGCTGCCAGCATCGCCCTGACAATCCCGGTAGTCAGCCTCTACTCTATATACACAGATAGCAAGCTCACGCTAGGATTAGACAGCAAAAGCTTAATCCTAATGCTAACGACGTTCCTATCCGGCGGTCTAACCGTAGGCGTAGGCCGCTCAACCGCCCTACACGGCATAGTCCACTTAGTTATCCTAGCAGCCTATATCGCCCTCTCATTCATGCCTTAGAAAACTAGAAATATTTCACTGTAAAGAAATTTTTGGCACGCGAAGACGGGATCCTCTGCTACATCTTCTGGAAATAAAATCTGGGAGGCCACATGAAATTATTAGTAGTTACGCTTGGACTTATGTTTTCAATTTTTGCACAGGCGGATTTGGCAGCAAATGCATTTGCAAAAATTCAATATCAAGAAATTGCAATTCTTGATATTCACTCTGTCGCTTCAAAAATTAAATATGTTCCAGCATCAGCAACCAATATTGCGTATTATGATGGTTACGTAATCGTATCGGCGACAGTAGAAGGTAACTTATGTGCGACAAGCCCAAGTTCTTTCGGTACGTTAAGAACGCTTGAAGGAAAAACTGTTATCACAAAATTAGTTTCAGGTGCCGCTTGGACGACTCAATTGACAGGCTGTCCTCAGTACTCTCGGCCAACTCGCGTTGCGTTTCCGGTTTCAGTAGGCTGGTTAATCGCGACAGGAAATGCGGTAAATCAAACAATCGCTACATTTAAAATTGGCAACGCCAGCTTAAAACCGGCGAGCCTAATTGTAAATGCACGTGGATCACAAATCCAAGTTCTAGTAAAAAAATAGTTCGTTTATCAGAACCCAGGACATTTTCAAGAAAGGCTGACTTAAACAGCCTTTCTTTTCATGGACATAATTGCTGAGACCACTGTGGATGAAGCAACAGAAAAGTCACTTGTACCACCTATTGCAGTTTCTTCACTCACATTTTGACCGGAATCAGCCTTCATCACAACATTTGCAGCTGCTTTATGAAATTTAGCATGTTCATTTTTTAGTGTTTGATACTCAGGCAGCGACGAGTATTTCATACCTTCGCCATAAATCCACTGGCCTAATTGGCACTTATTATCGACCTGAACTTCTGAAACCTTCAAAGAGCCATCTGGCTTTCGTAAGTAAGAAGATAATTTTAATTTCCAAGAACTATGCGCCTTAATTGCTTCATCAAAATCCATAAAATCTCCAAGATTATTTGTAGTTTTAGAATGAGAAG
>DDTZ01000156.1 GCA_002344565.1 Bdellovibrionaceae bacterium UBA2351
TCTGATATTTGGAATCAAGCAGAAGATGTTCTTAGAATCTGAAAACAAACCTCAAGTTTAGCGCTTCCCTAATATAAAATCATAACGTTTTGTGGATCCATTTTTAATGGACACTATTTGACTATAGATCAACGAGTCCAAAGACTTAGCAACTATGTCTCGTTTCCAAGATTCATTTTGTAATTCAATAATCTGTCCATTGCTTGAATCAAAAACAAGATAATCACCTTGTCGGCTTTCGGCAAAAGGAATCCATTTTGGATCAGCATAGTCAGTTTGGCCTTCGGATTGAAGATCTTGAATATCATTCCAGTGTTTAACGATATCCTTGAACGGAATCAAATCATAAAAATAGTCACTAAGCTCAAAACTAAACGCGGATGTTACTGCATTGTAATCAACATCGCGAACTTTATAGAAGTTAACTAAAGTTTTAGGAATTTTAAAATCTTTGTTCCGCTCTGCTGCTTCAATGTCTTCGATAGTAATTCCAGAAATTAAATTATAATACGTGTTGTTCCTGGGAACTAGAGTTTCAATTGCTTTAATCCAATCGAGCCAAACTTTTTCCAGGTTCTGGTACTCACTATCGAGTGCTACCTTGATTTTTGGATTTTTAAAGTCCGGTTCTGTATAGGGCGCAATTTCGATTGCGCTAAGAATATCTTGGCCATTGACCTTTTTGAGTGAAAACCACGCACTGATAGTATTGAATATGAAGGCGCCGCTATCATCGCTCAAAAACAATTTTTCCAGTTTCTCTTTGTTGTGCTGGTAGTAGAAAATCGCCTCGTCCTCATGGAACTTCAGCGCACCATGAAATGCTATCTGCGAACTAAAATCATATTTTTCCAATTCACATTGAATAACAAGACTATCTATGGATTTGTCATCTTTAGTGTAGGCTAGTAAGCCGTCTTCATCCCAGGTGTAAATCGTGTTGTATTCTTTCTTGGTTTTTCTGGGGGTACCCAGGTGACTAAAGAGCTCAGCTGCTAGAATAGGAAAAGTGAATTCTTTCCCATTTATTTGAAAGGATGTATTAGTTAGCTGAATATTTAACATGCCTTAGACCTAACCCTTGTGAGTAGTGGCAGCTGAACGTCGGGTTTGAATATAATCAACGATTGTCGAAGTTAATAAAATAATAAATCCGTAGTTAGAGTACCTGTGAAATTCAGGTCCCGTGATTGGACCAAATGTAATTGATGAGAAATCGACATCGTAGTTAACTAGGCGAACGATGATCATGGGTGCAGAGAATAAAACTAAAAAACCAATAGCCGCCCAAAATACGAATGTTGTTTTAGTTTTATTTCTAAATTCTCCCCAAATAGGAAGAAGACTGCATGTAATAAACAGTGTCGCGGCGAAAATTGAAGCCAGCTTTCGGGGTTCAATAAATTTAAAAAGCATCATTACTGCGGGGATAGTTAGTAGGAAATATAGCAAGTATACGATGTAGCGGTTTGATGTATTCATATAGTCCTCTATTTTTAGAAAACTATACTCTGAAGTTTTGTTCTATACCAAATAAAAAGGGCTCCTAAGAGCCCTTCGTAGTCTATATTTTAGCTTACGGAACTATTTTTTAGCTTCCGGAGCAGGGGCTGCCGCCGCGTCTGCTTTAGCAACGATATTCAAATCTAATTCCATATTGTTGTTGATAACTTTATCAGCTGTTAGCTCTTTGAAAATGTTACCAGCGCCGTAAACAACACCCCACTTAGTACGATCGATTTCGAATTTAGCTTTACCAGTTGTAACGCCATCTTTTGTTTCAACAGTAGCAGGGAATTCAACAGTTTCAGTTTTACCTAAAAGAGTTAATTTACCGATAACCCATGGTTTGCCATCTTTTTCTTTTACAGATGTAATTTTGAATTCAGACGTTGGGTTTTTATCAACTTTAAAGAAGTCGTCAGATTTTAAGTGACCAACAAGTTTAGCTTGGTAGTCAGGTTTATCTTTAAGATCGTCATTAGTGATAGTCGTCATATCGATAGTGAAGTTACCACCAGATAATTTACCATCTTTCATTTCTACTTTGCCTTCTTTAACTTTGATTTGACCGCTGTGTTTGCTTTCGCCCACTTTTTTTGAACCTGTCCAGCCAATTGTACTTGCTGTAGCGTCTACAGTTAGCGTTTCGGCTTTTGCTCCACCTTTTGGCGTCGCTTTTTTTCCTTTTTTGTCAGCGGCAAATGCTGTCGACATGAAAAATGCTGTTGTTAGAATTACTAGATTTCTTAACATAAAAACTCCTTGTTTAGCGTTAACATTTGGATACTCAGGATATAAGCATTAATTGTAGAAGCAATTTCTTTTTTTGCTTTCCCACACCGCAATTGTAGACGATGATTATATGACGACGAAAAAGGAGTTTCCTATGAAAAGAATATTAACATTAGTGAGCATTTTTATGACTTTCATTTCGCTTTCATCTTGGGGTGCCGATGCGGGTTGTGGTCTAGGCTCAGTGATAATCAGCAAAAATTCTAAGGGCTTACAGTTATTAGCAATGACGACAAACCACATCTTTTTGTCACAGCCTCTGGGCATTACTTCGGGAACATCCGGTTGTTCTTCAAGCGGGATCGTGATGAAAGACAAAGAAATTCAATATTATGTTGAGGTTAACCAATCAGAGATAACTCGCCAAATGTCTATGGGTAAGGGTGAAAAAATCGAAACCTTAGCGTCATTATATGGATGTAGCACTGAAACCTCGAAGCAAAATTTCATTGAAGTATCCCGTACTGAATTTGGAAAAATTCAGCCACATACCCAAGTTAAACCAAATGAGTTTATCGAGAACTTAAATCAAGTTATAAATGAAAATTCTGCACGCTTGGCTGACTGCCATATTTCTTAGTACAACCGTTTGGTCTAATCAGAGCGATTTGGATGCAAAGATCGCTCAATTTGCCCGAAGCCCACAGTGGCTTGGGCATTTTTTTTATGAGGGAACACCAAATGTATACACGTCATTGGTGGAATCAAATCACTATTTCCTTTCTAAGACGGGAAAATATAACCCTGAAGACGAACTTCGCGAAGTCATCCGAAGACTATCCTCTGCCGATCAGATTACGGAAGAACATTATTGTCACTATATTGGCCGTTACGAAATGGTACTCGCAGTCTTTCCCGAGTATCGTAAACCCGGTCATACATGTAAGGCCTTTGAGGACTGGTCTCAGAAGCTATCGGTAGATGAAGTTAGATTGGCTTTTGCAACAGGGTATATGAAAAACCCCGCATCTAGCTTTGGTCACCTTTTTTTGAAACTAGTTTCAAAAAAGCAAATGTCAGAATCGTTAAACTATGGAATTAATTTCTCTGCGCAAACTGGCGCTGATTCGGGGGCGATTTATGCATTGAAAGGCCTTTTTGGGGAATACCCAGGTGGTTTTTCATTTTTGCCGTATCACCAGCTTATTAAAGACTATAGTGATTTAGAAGGACGTGATATCTGGGAGTTAGATTTAAATTTGGATATTACAGCAAAGAAACGACTATTACTTTTTATTTACGAATTTGATTCTAACTACATAGACTATACATTTTTAAATAATAATTGTGCGGGTATTTTAGAGCGGCTGGTTTATTATCTACAAAATAGAGCCCCAAGTCGATTCCCGTCTTTTAAACCTTGGACGATACCTCTGGAAAGCTTTCAAGATATGGCTGCGGGTGTAGAAGTTAAGAATTTTTTTTACATTCCATCGCTTAAAACACAGCTTGCCTATATGGATAAGCAACTGACAGATAGTGAAAGGCTAAATATAAAAGAGGAATATGTAACAAAGAACGCAAGCCAGTTAAGCGCTAGGGAGCTAGACTACGTCATTTTAGATAAAAAAATTAATGAAACCAACCTAGATGAAAATCATTACCTAGAATTAATGAAAGCAAGAAGTCGCAAACAATCCGATACCGGTTTTGAAGAACTCAAAAAAGGCGTGTCTGGTGATGCCATTTTAAAAAAACCTAGGACGGCTTCTCTTGGGGTGTTGAGGGACGACAACGGAATCGGTATTGATTTGGGTTTTCTGAACGATAGAATGATTCACGGTAGAAATATTTCGGAAATTAGTGCTTTCAACTTTCATATTCGAACGGCAGATCAAACAGAAAAACTAGTTCTTAAAGAAGCGGAAATTTTTAGTTTTCTAGCCGCAGAATCTATAAATTTTATTCGTAAACCTATTTCGTATGGTGGTGGTCTATTTTATCGTGATGGTTTGGATATGGGCGTGCAAGCAAATGCCGGATATGTATGGGAATATAGGAACTTAATCTATTATCCTAAACTGCAATTCAACGGTGATAAGATTCACACCGAGATCGCACCGGAACTGGATATTTTGTATTTTTCAAAACTAGGAAACTGGAAACTAAATATCAGCTACAAAGACTTAAGTATCGAATATTTCAAATCCACTCGGCATGATTTTTATATAAATTTCGTAGTTGTTCATGATAAAAAAACCTTGTCACCCGACACCCGATTTGGCGTGGTAAAGTTTTTTTAGACTACCTAGAATTCTGTCTTAATTTCTAGTCCTACACGCGTTTCGCTCTTGTCTTGAATTTCAATTTCGCTGGATAGTAGTCGGACGCGAGTCGGATTTGTGTGGAACACCAATAGTTCGGCTTCCATACCAATTGTTGCGAATGCGATTTCGTCTATTTCGGTTCTATAGAAGAACTCTTCAGATTGGTGCTTTTGATAACCGATAAACGGCGCCAGCCTGCGCAGTGAAATTGGGAATCTGTAGTAATATTTCGAATAGGGGATATCGTAAATAAATTCGATATCACCTTGAGTAACTTTAGACGTAAACAAGGTGGCAAAGTGCAGAGGCGTACCGAGGCCGCGTTTGAAGAAGTTTGTTTTGCGACTAGAATCAGCTTCTAGTTTGAAATATTCAGAATCGTTTTTTGAATACCCCAAGCTGACGTACAAATCATAAAGTAGCTTTTTATTCGCGGCAACGCTGTAGCTTTGCGAAACTTGACCAGATGATTTTTCGATGGATGGCGTAAACGCAAAGTAGGTGTAGGGAAGATAGTTCAGAAAGTAACTGTCTTGGTATTGATAACTAAAATAAGCTGTGCTGATTTCATTTTTGAAAACTTCGTTTTTATCAGCTTGTGCATCAAGTCCAATACTAAAGCTGTGATTTCGGGTATCCCAAAGTACATTTTTTAAGCCGAGCTGAACTGAATTTGTAGTGTATTTTTGCGTTTCGTCGAAAAAAAATTCGGTTTCATTTTCCGCGGAGATTGCAAATTTGGTGGCATACGGAGTGTATTGATAGTCGAATGCATTGTAAGCCAGTTTGTTTGATAAAGAAAAGGATACGGCTAAATTAGAATAAAATAGAGGATCCATCCAATTGAACGTGTTGATTAAAGTAGCGTGCCTAGTCGAATACAGAAAATTCATTCCATATGTAGAGAAGCGCATCTCGCGTAAGCTGAAGTAGGGTTTAGGCGAATGAGTAACTGAAACCTCGGGGATTGGAACATGCGACTTAAAATAATCCACCGAGAATTGGGTCTGAATATTGAACGGCGCTTCGTTAAAAAGTGTTACTTGGTCAAGATAGGCAATGTGATATCGATCGGTATTTAGGAATGAAACCAGGAAGCCATGACCAGCTCTAGTAGCATTTATCACATTGTCGTAGGGAAGAACGCGTTTCATTTCGTTCTGGCAGTAACAAAATAGACCAGATCCATTTTCCGTATTAGAAACAAAATAAATCTCATCACTAGAAATAACGTCTACTAAAAGCGCATAATATGTTTCAACAGATGTTAGCCTTTCCTGATTTTTGTATAGAACTTTTGAGTTTTGTTCTTGCCTGAAATAATAGATATTTCCGTCTTTGTCTAAAAGCGCCTTAGATTCAGTTTCAGAAATCTTTTCCTGATTTTTGTAAAGTACGCCTTTGTCAAAAGATTGGTTCATATCAAAGTAGCTAACATTACCGCCTTCGATATCAGTTACATACTTATCTTTGAAGACGGGCAGAAAATTGTAGTCTGAATCTATAAGAGTATAAAATGTATTTCGCTGGTGTTGTGAATAACTGCCAGCCGTGTACAAAGTGTTGTTATATCGGTAAACGCGGCCCAAACTCAAATACGAACGTTCGCTGGAAAGCTGCTTAGATGCGATATTGAAACGGTTAAGGCTATTCGGACTCTTTCCATCAGAAACACTTAAAAAATATATAGTGTCATCAATACGTTTAAAATCGATTGCACTGAGTGATGTGGTTAGACTATTGCCTCGGTAGGCATTGTATTTGTTTTGTTTTGTTTTTAATGAAAGCTGAAAGTTTTTGTAGAGATTTTCGTACCCATCAAAAAACGTCGCTGCAAATGATGACTTTAGATCAAATGGATTAATGTTGTTTTCTGCATGGTGAACAAAAAATCGATTCGTAGTAGAAAATCCGTACTCATTTGCTAGAAAGGACTGAAAGTACCCACCTACAATGTACTTTTCTTTTCCAAACGGAAACTCTAGGGTGGAATTCATGATGTAACGTAAATCGGCTTTGCCGCTAAGATTGAGTTCTGTGGCAAGGACCAACGATTCGCCGCTCATCAAGCGTCCACCTTGATTCAGGCGTGATTCATTTAGAACGGCGTTGCCTTCAACTAAGAACGTTGGCAGCAGGGCCGTTGGTGAAATAAAAATCGGCCAAGGAAATATCGGAATAGGTAAATACGATTGATTGCCAAATATCTTTTTTAAAAATGACCCGAGTTGGTTTTTTGCATTTAGTTGGTATACGTGCGCAATTTCGTGACTTGATAACGTGTCAATCCAAGAGGCTGAACTCGACGAATCTAAGAATTCTACTCCGCCTTTATAAAACACGACCATGTTGTTGGGCGAAATTGTCGCAAACGCGTTAGCAACTTGGTTTTTATTTGATGTCACAACGAGTGATGTTCGTTCGTCTAAATTCCAAGAAAACTCTTTTTCAAACAACATCTGACTTCGGCTAGCCTGACCAATAATTCGAGGAAGATATTTAAAATCTGATTTTGTTAAAATGTATGAAAATCCTTCGAGGTGATAGATATAGTAATCATGGTCATTGGATACCACATACGCGAATGCAACTTGGGTACACAGTGCTAGAAGAAGCAAGATTTTAAACATAGTAGGCAATAGTAGATGAATTAATTTTATTGAAGTCAATATTCATAAGCTGTATAGCTAGAGATATATGTGGATCTGGCGAACTGGACTGATTTTTCTATTATCGTTTCAATTAATTTCTTGTGCGACAATCTTGCATGGTTCAACTGAACAAGTCGAAATTTTATCAAGTCAGAATGATACCAAAATATACGTAAATGACGTCTACCGCGGAACCGCTGGACCTGAAACTCCGTTGGAAGTCACAATTCCTAAACGCGGCCGAGTTACGTTCATTGGTAAAAAGGAAAACTGTAGTTCCCGCGAGCAGGTAGTACGGCGCTCTGTCGATCCCGCGACGTTTTTAGGTATATTGATAGACGGGGGTTTAATTTCTATATTATTGGTAGATATTGTGGGAACAAATGCGTTTGTTCAGGCAAATCAAAGTAGTTATTTGTTGGAACCAGAATGTCGTTCTTGAGGTAATATGCCAGAAATAGCAGCCATAGGAGCCGTCGGAGCATTCGTTACGTTTCTACTTGCTAATTTCAATCTGTACATTGTTCATAGGTCTTTTTCAGACACGAGAATAAAAAATCTAAATTTGAATTTGGGAAAATTAGGTCGGTATTGGTCAATGGATCAAAGTGCGCCGGTAAAGATGGAAACTAGCGATTTCAAAACAATGTCTGAAGCCGACTATCAAAAAGCAACACGAAGCGCCTTTATATTTGGAACTATGATGATTTTCATGAGCTGGTTTGGATTGATTATTTTATCGATCTACATGATATCAGTTTATAAAATTGCTAGAAGTCGAGTCGAAAAGAAAATTATGAGTTCGGCATTAGTTCAATCTGAACTTCACGATCTCAACGAAATTCAGAAGCTTTTAAATCAAACGACAGAGTCTTGAGCTGAATGATTACTTTGGCGTTTGCGTAGGCTATCCTTTGAGGTAGTGTCTACTTGTTTTAACGCCGTTGATATTTTTAAATTGTGATCGATAAACGGTTTTAGGTAGTGTGGAATGTCACGCTTCTTGCGGGTACAGAAATCACGATAAATTAATTCAGCGGCTTCAGTTTCTGATACATTAAGTGTGTCTACTAGATATCTAAATACAGATTCCGTTAAATTAATTAACGAAATCGCGAATGTTCCGCGATGACGTTCATAAAGAAACTGTGTTAAACTAAAAAATAAATCAAAGAACGATTTTTCTTCAACTTTAGTTTTCTGTTTTAAGAAATTCATCGTCAGGTTAAACTGACCTGAATTTGCAATCATATCCCAATAGCGAGAAAATCGATTCATTTGCTGAAGCTCTTGGAACGTTAAATCTTTCGTTTTCAAAATCTGGTACGGAGTATTTTCAGAATAGACCATTTCAAACTTTGCTTGATGGCGAATGATTGGTGTACCTTTTAAGCGCTTTAGAATGCCCACTTGAATTTCATCTGGACCCCATTGAATCAGCTGGTCAAAGCCTTTCTTAAAGCTCTCTAGTGTCTCGGCAGGTAAGCCAACGATAAGGTCCGCATGAGTGTGAACTTTAGTGTGTTCACGCAAGAACAAGAAGTTTTCTTGCATCTTAACGTGGTTTTGGCGACGACTGATGAAACCGGAAACAGTTTCGTTCAGTGTCTGAATGCCGATTTCAAATTGTAGTGATCCATCTGGAAACTGCTTAATTAGTTCTTTTAAGTTATCCGGTAAACGATCAGGAACCATTTCAAAATGAAGGAATAAACCTTTGTCGATCTGTTTTAAAAAGAAAAGCAAAATAGATTCGGAAATAGTTGGGCTTAAATTGAATGTGCGATCAACAAATTTAAACTGTTTAGCGCCACGATCAATTAAAACCTGCATTTGTTTCAGGAACGGTTCAACTGCAAAATTTCTCACAGATACATCTAGGGATGACAGGCAGTATTCGCACTTGTAAGGACAGCCCCGTGACGCTTCAACGTACAGTACGCGATTCTGAATATCTTCGTCGGAATATAGGTCGTAAGGCAGTTCGATGGCTTTAATATCTGGAAGTGGGTGTTGAGAGATTTTTTTCCACCCGTCCAGAGGACGATTCGACAAAATATCAACACACAAATTGTAAAATGAAAAATCAGCTTCGCCCTTGATGATGTAATCACAGTAATTTACGTGAGCTTGCGTTTCTGTTTCAAAGCTAATCTCTGGCCCGCCTAGAACAATCTTAATTTCGGGAGCCAACTGTTTCAAGTGACGAATGACTTTTAAAACTTCATCGGTATTCCAAATATACACACCAAAACCAACAATCTGCGGTTGTAGTGAGAGAATTTTTTCGACGATCTCTAAAGGGCTTTGAGAGATCGTAAATTCGATAATTGTAGATTGATCCTTCAGTTCTTTAAGGTTGGCCCGCAAGTAGCGCAGCCCGAAGGCTGCGTGTTGGTAAGTCGAATTCAGAGCACATAGTAATATGGAATTCGACGCTTGATACATAATGCCTACTTTTCGAGTAGGTTTTTAACGAAGTTTGGCAGGCAGAAAGCGGCCGAGTGAAGTTCTTCATTGTAATACTTCAGGTTCTTTTGCTTAACGAACTCAGCCGTTTTTTTAGTGTCGATATCTGTTTTAGGATTTAAAGCTTTTTTAGAAGCCATCATCAACGACCACATGCCAGATGGATATGTTGTAGCGTGGAACAGCATTGTGTGAACTTTTTGAGCTCCGAAGATACCTTTTAAACAGTGATTTAGCTCTACAAATGTATTTGTATGGAACATCGGTGATTCACCTTGGGTCACAAGCATACCATCATCAGTCAACACGCGCGCGCAATCAGCGTAGAATTCTTTAGTGAACAAGCCTTCTGCTGGGCCAACGGGATCAGAGCCGTCTACGATCACAAGATCATAGGTTCCGGCTTTGCCATTGCGAACGTGCTCAATGCCATCACCAACGATTAAGTTTAATTTTGGATTACCGAATTCAGTATTTAAAGTTGGTAAATGTTTTTTAGACGCATTAATAACGGCTTCATCAATTTCAACCATCGTTACTTTTTCGATTGAGCTATATTTGAATAGCTCACGAATAGTTCCGCCGTCACCGCCGCCGATTACTAAAACGTTTTTCAAGTTTTTGCTTAATTGAGAAACTGGATGAACGATCATTTCATGATAGTGGAATTCATCGCGCTCGGTGCACATGACCATGTTGTTGATCGCTAACATTTTACCGTAAGCCAAAGTGTCGAACACGCGAACTTGTTGATAGTCAGTTGTTTCGTTAAATAGTACATCGCCCGTATAGCGAAGGGACAAGGCCTGCATGTCGTCTTTGTCTGTGAACCAAACATTACGTGCGATTTTAAAGTTTTTAGTGTCGATTTGATTTGCTGGATCGATACGAACATTAGTCGGCTTGTAATCAGATTTTTTAATTATGTTCAATGCACCACGATTTAACTCAATCGCAGAATAGGTAGCTTCAAGCGCCTGTTTTAAATGCTCAAAAGAAACCCAAGGATCAACGGTTTCACCGCATGTGAATAGATCTACCGAAGCGTAACGATATTCAGGCCATGTGTGAATTGCCAAATGGCTTTCCTGGATAACAACAACTCCTGAAACTCCCCATGGAGAAAAATGGTGAAAGTTGGAGCTGATAACCGTAGCGCCAGCAATTTTGGCAGCATCGATCATGCTTTTTTCAATCGCTGAAACGTCATTTAAAACGTCAGCGTTACAACCAGTAAATTCTACTAAAATATGTCTTCCTAATGCGTTCATAGGGGACCTTGTAAAGCCTTTTAGTCCCTAAGTAAATAAGAAATTAAGACTTTTTAACTGGCGACTTATTTTCGATGAGAAATTTCAAAACAGTGGTGTATTTTTTGGTCGTGAAAATCGATAGGAATCGTGTCTTTTGTAATATTTTTTACGTCGTATTTTTCTGTGATTTCCTTATCGATACGGAAGGTTCTTTTATTACACGAAAAATAGAGTATGCCATTTTCCTTTAGTAATTTCATGCATGAATCAACAAGTCCGACTTGATCACGCTCAACTTCAAAGGAATCGATCATTTTTTTCGAGTTTGAAAATGTCGGAGGATCTAAAATGATTGTGTCGTATCGATCCGTCAAAGTCGGTAAAATGTCCAATACGTTAGCCGCATGGAAAATATGCTGGTCTACAGGGATTTTATTCAGTTTGAAGTTTTGCTGGGCCCATTCAACGTATGTTTTAGACATATCGATGCTTGTCGTTTTGGCCCCGCCCAGAGCGGCGTGCACGCTAAAAGCTCCGGTATAGCAGAACAGGTTTAATAAGTGCTTACCCTTAGATGTTTTAAAAATTTTATAACGCAAATTTCGATGATCTAAAAATAAACCGGTATCCAGGTAGTCTGATAAATTTACGTGAAACTGGGCTTTACCTTCTTTAACGATGATCTTGAATTCCTTCTCATCAATGCGTTCATATTGCTCCTGACCTTCTTTGCGGCGGCGTTGTTTGATAAAACAATGCTGCCAATCTGGCCAAAGTTTTTGAACAGCCTCTTGAAAATCTTCAAAATGAACTTTATCTCGGGCAATGAGAGGATTGGATTTGTCGTAAATAATACCAATGTCTTTGTAGACATCTAAAATAAAGGGATATTCGGGAATATCGCGATCGTAAATGCGAAAGGCTTCAACATGGTTACGCTGGGCCCACGGGAAAATGCGTTCGTAATTTTTCATTAGGCGGTTCAGAATAGCGTCCATAAGGACTGAGTCTTTACCGCAACTTGGCCTTACGGTAAAGACTCATCGTCAGTCTTGGAAATTATTTAATGCTTAAAACTTGTGATTTTAGGCTCATAAAGTAGAGCGAGCGTTTAAGACTGCTGTTTTCAGCTGAATTTTCATCTGAAGTCACCGCAACTGCTTTAGTTTCCGTAGCTGTTGAGCGATTCATAGCTGCCATTTTAGCTAAACTGTTGCTCTTGTTGATTTGGATTGTGTTCGGAGTCAGAATGAATAAGCCGAGACCATTTTGGTTGTTTGATCCAGTAAATACGCCAGCGACACCATCAACTTTGGATTCTTTTGGTAGTGGCAGGAACAAGGCTGCGCCAGGAAGATATTTTCCGATCGAATCAAATGCCGGAATGACCAATGCCACCCCAACCATGAATTGAGTCGAGCTTGCACCGATATAGACTTTAGATTTTTCAGAAATTTTAACGGATACCACACCATTCATTCCCGATATTGGAATCTGATCCCCGTTTGGCAATAACTGATCTTGAACCAAAGCATTGTTGTGCAATTGATTTAGATTGGCTTGAACAGAAAGCAAATTCAGCCCGTCAGCCCCCGGCGCCAATGACACCTTACCTAAAAGCTCCGTCGCATTTCTTGGGTTTATTATCGGGATGGTTACTGCAGGAAACTGCAAGGATCCCATTTTAATCTTTGAATCCATTTGGACCCATTGATTTTGTTCCGTATCTACAACTGATGACACAGTAATAGATTGGATAATCGAATTCGAACCGCACGCAGACAAGAACGTAACCGTAGCCAACAAAAATAAAATTTTTGTCATCTGATCTCCTAATATTCGTTGTTATATGAGACTAAGAAGGATTCAGACAAACTACGGAAGAGGTGGTACGTTCACAGTTTGCGATTGCCGAGTTATCCTTAACTCAAAAGGTTTAATTCGTTTAAACCCAAGGTAAAACATTAGCAAAACAGAAACCTGCGTGATTCTGAGACACGATTTTTATATCTACTTAATATTCATTAACAATTTACTTTTGAAATTCTGATCAAAAATGTCGACAGAACGCGATCGAATAAAAATCGATCAAATTGACAGAAATTTGAAAATCGTTAGTAGTTCATAATAGATAAAAAGGAGGTTCAAGAAAAAGGGATTAGGTGCCAAATTTGTCGACAGTATTTAGCAAGTTTTCCTATGACTTAGGTCGCGTGGACCAAAGGCTATCTCGAATTTATAGTCATTGCACTTAGACACTATTTTTTTTGAAATGTAGTGAGTTTTAAAAATAGGATGATTATGAATTCTAAGATCGTAGTTTTAGTAAGTATTTTTGCATTTCAAACTCTTGTTTATTCGTCGGTAGAAGAGCGACAAACGGGGAAGCAAATCTCTAACTCCACAAAGCCGATTTCAATTACGCTTAATAAACCTAGGGCTGGTTGGACGGTGGATCGCATGCTCGAAATTTCTGGTAAAGTTAGTGACGATAAAGTGGATCCAATTACGATTAATATTAATGGCGACAAATATCTAATCCGGACAATTAAAGGTGAATTCAAAAGAAAATTTCCAGTAACTCAAGGGAAAAACTACATCGAAGTTTCTGCCGCTAACAAAGCGGGATCATTCACAGAGAAGAAATCTGTTTTTGCAAAAATTCCTAATTTACCATTTTTAGCCATTCTGACGAGTGACACAGACAATGTATATACGGACTTACATATTTACGAACCAAAAATGGGTGAAACTGATTTAGGTGCCAAGCCCACAGCGCACATCTATTGGGCTGATACCAGTTCCGAGTCTGGGGGAAAATTTTATCTAAATGAACAAGGTGGCAGTTTCGATCAGCCAGGATATGGGCCCTATCTGTATACTCATTCGTCGCCTCCAATGGGGATCTATCGTATAGATGCGAATTACTGGCCGAGTGGCGATAAGGCCCATACTTTGTCTACGTTAAATTTAACTTTATTTGGCGGAACGGCGAATGAAGTTAAGAAGCGAGTGCAGGTTCCGTTGGTAACGCCGGGTGAAACTGTAACGTTAGCTTATGTAAAAATTCAAAAAGGAAATACGGTCAGCGTTTATGTACCGTCGGTAGAAGCTAAACCTAAAAAAGGTGACTGGCCGGACTGGGTTTTAGAATCTCCGTTAACTAGAAAAGGCACCGAGTAACTGCATGATAAAAGGAATGCTACTAGGGATGCTATCGGTCATGGCCATTAGCTGCCAGACTAAAACCGTCGCAACCAAAAAAATAGAAGATCAATCATTCTATAAGTTAAATATTATTCGAGTTGCGCTCGAACAATCTGAAAAGCCTTCGCCTTATTGGGAGCCACAGCAACGAGATTGTGCCGGCTTTGTACGTTTTGTTTACAAAAGTGCTTTGAATACTAAAGATCCTCTTTGGATGTCATGGGACGGAAGCGAGCGTATTCCATATGCCAATGCTGAGCTCCTTGTATCCAAGAATTTTTCGAAAGTTTCCGACGTCATCGAAGATTCGATGAAGACCGGAGATTTGTTAGTTTTTCGTCGTGATGGTCAAAAGAAAGAAGATCAGTGGCACCTTATGATGGTGATGGAGTCTCCGTGGGAGCAAAACAAGTGGCTAGTAACTTATCACAATGGCGCACGTGATGAGTCAGGCGGAGTTAAAAAGTTATGGATGCGTGATTTGATTGAGACAGAACAAATGGATTGGAAACCAGTTAAGACAAATAAAAATTTTGTAGGGGTTTATAGGTGGAACGCATGGGTAAAATAAAAAATTTGGTATTTATTATCGCTACTATTTTTATGGTCAGCACGGGACGTACACAAGAAGCCGCCCCGAAACCCCGAGCATTTAGTCCTTCTTTGGTGGCCTCGGTAAAAAACTCACAAAATTTGTACAACGTGGTATCTAAGAATAAGTGGTTCCTAGATTTTAGGCAGTCGCCTTTGTATTACGGGTTACTGTATGATTTGTATCCAACATTGTTTTCTTTGCCTGATGAATTTTCAGCTAGCAAAGATTCTAGTTGGTCGGGACGCTTGATCGATTACGTATACGAATCCATTCTTAAGAATCGTCCGGTGCAAGTGCATTACTATCAGCAACACAACTTATCCAGCCCTTGGGGCTTGTCGGCTAGCGGATTGAGTAGCTCAGAATCTAAAGCGTTAGATCAATTGATTAAGCTGTTTAAGGTTGGTGACGAAAAGGAAGTTAACCTTTCTGATTCGACAACAGGAAAAGTTACTCTTATTGAAATTAAAGCGCAAAAATGGGCCGTTAAAAAAGAAGGTTCCTGCTTCACTATCGGAAAAGACCCTAAAGTCGTTTTCGCCATTGCTCGAGACTGCAAGCCGTTAAAAATAAATGCGGACTTAGAAGTCGATATCAATTTGTCGATGTTGTTCCCGGCGTTGATGGTCGTCCGCGAAAAAGTAGTCGGTTTGGGTGAAACGATGAAGATACCATTTCAATGGAACAACGGTGAAAATCGGTTTGATCTGGCACCGATTGCCGTTGGCTTAAACAAAGAAAATATTTTCGTATCTAAGAAAGTGGCTAATGAAATGTTAAAAATTCTTCCATCCGATACGCATTTTTTTGCCATCGGAAATATCAAGATATGGAATGGCAACATGACGGTCGATAACGTTAAGAAATTCTTAGCCTCAACAAAACGTACTAAGGATTTCCAAAGGCAAGCGGCAGCGGTACTAATTCAGGTGCAAACCAAATATGACGATCGCTTGTGGTCGGAAAATGCATTGATCTTGGAAACAGGCGCCATAAATCAAGCACAGCTGGATAGTATTGGAAAAGTATTTGAATCCAAGTTTGGCGAAGTCTTTATCCGTCCAGTGTGTGGAAAGTCACTGGTTGTCAGTCGTTCAAAAGAAGTCCTACAAAAAATTCAGAATGTCTGCGATCGCAAAGCACCTTCGATCCTAGATCGAAGTGAACTAAAAGCGGCGGAATTAGCTTCCCAAGATAATTCAATGAGTTTCTTTGCGGATGTGGGTCGTTGGATGTCCGCAAAGATTGAACAAGGATACCTGGCTAAAGCCAAGCAATCCAAATTGCCACCAGTCATGCCGCCCGAGTTAACTAAGAGCCAAAAACTCTTAGAGCAACTACCAAAATATTTGGTTAAAGGAACGGCTAAAGATCAGAATTTAATTTTAAGGTAAGTAGAAGGTTTATATGAATAAATTTTTATTGCTGTTATTGTTTGTTGTCTCAATAGTGGACGTAGCATTTGCAAAGCCATTCTATTTGACGGTGCGAAGGGACTACTCGCCGGGCGAGAATCCAAAGTTAGAAGTGAACTACTCGTACTCAACTCCGATCTATATTAAAATACTAGAACCAGAAGATGCCAAGCAGTTCATGGCGACGCAGATTGATTTGCGCCGCGCTTGGAAAAAGCCAGGTTACGAATTTAATCCGGCCCACTTTATGACCCTAGGTTTTAATAATGAAAACAGTTCGTTTGATTGGTTGCGGGCTAATTTAAGTTATGGAGTCAAAAAAGATTTGGTCGATCAACTGGGTGGCGCGCATAATTCACCTTATCTTTCACCGAGCAAGGTGGGACCTGAAAAGCTGATTCAAATTCCTAAAGGTTTTAAACTTAGATCGGAAATTGTTTTAAACCCAGAAGCTCAGGATGCCAAAAAAGATTTCGATATTCCCGGATTTGAAGAATATGTCTATATGGATTCGTCTCGATTAAATACTAAAATCGTGGATCTTCCCAAATTGCCATCGGGCTTTTATTTAGTACAAGTTATCCAAGGTAATAATGAAGGCCAGGTTGTAATGGCCATCAATGATTTGATTGGATACATGCAACGTTCCGGCGATACATTAATTTACAGAATCTTTGATCGCCAAGCTAAGCCGGTATCTCAGGCGAAAATTGCTATTCGTAATCTGGCTGGTAGCTGGGTCAGTGACGTGAAAACAGATACTAACGGTGAAGTTCGCGTCGATGGCGTGAAAGAAACAGATTTGCTGACGGTTGTAACGGCCCCGCAAGGTACGGCCATCATTGATTCCGAGTACTTTGCGACGCAAGTATCGTTTCCTGATATGTATCTTTTTACGGATCGTCCACTTTATCGCGATGGTGACACCGTATTCTTTAAAGGTATTTTAAGGAACTTAATCGGTGGCCGCAGCAGCCTGAGTCCAGAGAAGAACGGCGTTAAAATAGAAATCTATGATGTGAGTGATAGTAAAGTTTCGGCATCAACAACTGTTAAGTTAGGCGATTTCGGTACGTTCAACGGCAGTTTAAAAATTAACTC
>DDTZ01000145.1 GCA_002344565.1 Bdellovibrionaceae bacterium UBA2351
TTTTTACCGTGTTTTTTAAACGTTTCTAAGCGTTCAACAGTTGTTGGATCTTTGATAATATATTTATCTAGATTTTTCTTAACTTCGTCTTTTAACGAACCATCGCGATGAGATTCGTCAAGGGATGCTAGTACATCATCCGCCATTTGCGAATATTCCGGGTATGTGTTGGCTTTGTCGTTGTCTTTAAGGTCAACAAGCTGTCCGAATAAAACCGCTAACGAGATCGAAAAGAAAGTATCAACTGTCATGTATGCGGGATTGCTTAAGTCAATGTAAGTACTGCGATACAGTTTTTGATGAGTTTTAAAATCGATTGGTTTTTGACCATGATAAGACGCGCGAATCGCCGTGTAACGATTTAGTTTTAGTAGGTTTCCTTTTTGACGATCGATAACTAAACCACGAATAGCAAAATTATAATCAAACACCAAGTTTTTCAGTGTTTGCGGATAATTTCTTTTGCCTACTAATTTTTCAATAATTTTTGTGTATGAAAGTCGCTCGAAATTTTCAATGTTGTAGCGTACTAATGTGTGGTCCATATCTAGACCGATAAATTTAATCTTCTTTAGATTTAGTGTTCTGTTAACAAATACTTTAGAGTTCATCCTTTTCCTCTCAATGGTCAGTCGTATGACTCTATAGATAAGATGCTCTAAAGGCAATACAAATAAAGCCATTGAGCACCCGGTGTGACCTATGAGATACGTGATTAATGCTAACAGACGTAGAGCTTTATGGTGATCAGCTTGAAGCCTTTCATTTATTACTATCTGGTGAAAATGTTTTCCTGACGGGAGCAGCGGGCTCAGGTAAAAGTTTTTTAATCAAAAAATTTTTAAAAGAGTTTAGTAAAAATGAATTCCCAGTTTTGGCTTCGACAGGTGCCGCGGCCGTTTTAGTTGGTGGTCGAACATTTCATAGTTTTTTTGGTTTAGGAATTTTGGAAGGTGGGCCAGAAAAGGTCTTTGAGAAGGCTAAAAAAGACAAACGTCTAAAGAAGCGTATTACGGCAGTGGAAGGCATCGTCATCGACGAAGTGTCCATGATTTCGGGTGACGTATTAGATCTGGCCGATCGAATCGCGCGCTGGGCTCGGGAAAATGAACATCCTTTTGGAGGCCTTCGTGTCATAGCTGTGGGCGATTTTGCTCAGCTGCCTCCGGTTAACAAGGTGGGGCCACGCAATTGGAGTTTTAAGCATCCGGTATGGGAACGAGCTCAATTTCAAAAGGCGTTTTTGAAAACAAACCATCGAACTCATGATGATAGTTACCTCAGAGTATTGAATGACATTCGCGAAGGACAGGTCACCGAGCGGGTGTTTGAATTTCTGAATAGTAAAGTCAAAACTCATGACGAATCGGATTCGGGAATTCGTTTGTTTCCCTTTCGAAATCAATCTGAACAATTCAATTTAAGACAGTTAAATAAAATTCAGTCCGAGCCGCTCGTTTTCCCAACACTGTATTGGGGCGATGAAAGTAAAATTGAAAAGATGAAAGACACGTTTCCTGTGCCAGTTGAGCTGACTTTAAAGATCGGAGCTGAAGTTGTTTTTACGCAAAATGATCCTCAGAAGCGGTGGATTAATGGCACCCAAGGCGTTGTTCGACAACTTGAAGACGGTAAAATTATTGTTGAAAAGCGAACAGGACGGGAGGTTACAGTAGATAAAGTGTCCTTCGATTTGTTGAATGCGGAAGGAGAGGTCGTGATGTCGGCATCGCAGTTTCCTCTGAACTTAGGCTACGCTACGACCATTCACAAAAGCCAAGGGGCTACTTTGGATAAAATCTGGTGCGATTTGTCGCAGCTATGGGAACCGGGACAGGCCTATGTGGCGCTGAGCCGCCTGCGGGATGCCAATGGTTTAAATTTAATCAAATGGTCGTCCAAATCTATCAAAGCTGACCCTGAAGTAATTCAATTTTATGGTGGCGAAATCGATTATTTTCCATAGAGTTTTTGCTTGAACTTTGTAGGCTGGGAGCCTAATTTGGTTCCATAAGGAGCCACGTATGTCGAGTCAAGATGCCAATCCGTTAGGTATATTAGGTGTAGAATTTGTTGAGTTTTCAGGTCCGCAAGCTTTTGATTTTCCAAAGTTGTTCACGAAGCTAAGTTTTTCGAAAACCGCCCAAGCTGGCCCACAGCAAATTTTTCTATATCAACAAGGTAAAATTAGATTTATTTTAAATAATGAAAAAGGCACGTTCGCACAAAAATTCACGGAACTCCACGGCCCGGCAGTGTCTTCGACGGGCTTTATGGTCCAAGATGCGAATCATGCATTCAAAGTTGCAGTCGCTCGTGGCGCCAAAGCATTTGATGCTCAGAGCGGTTTGAAAACGTTAGGTGAGTTTCCTGCCGTTTATGGAATCGGAGACTCGCTAGTTTATTTCGTTGATAAAAATTCGGCTGCGAAATTCTATGAAACGGCCTTTGCCATTAAAGGTGAACTGCAACAGCCAAAAGGTAGTGGTTTGCAAATCGTAGATCATTTCACCAATAACGTACCTAAGGGCGAAATGCAGAAGTGGTGTGATTTCTACACGAATATTTTTGGTTTCCGCGAAGCTCGCTATTTTGATATCAAAGGTAAATCCACAGGCTTGATATCAAAAGTAATGCGTTCACCATGCGGAACATTTTCGATTCCAATTAATGAGCCAACAGGTACTAAGTCGCAAATCCAAGAGTACCTTGACGAATATAAAGGCTCAGGTATTCAGCATATCGCTTTGACGACAAATAGTATTATTAATTCATTAAAAGAAATTAAGGAGAAAGACATAGAGTTCTTAACTCCACCTCCAAAAACATATTATCAAATGCTAAAGGACCGTTTACCAAACGTCGTCGAGGCCGTAGACGAATTGGAAAAAAATGCGATTCTGGCCGACGGTGATCACGATGGATACCTGTTGCAAATTTTTACTAAAAATATGATTGGTCCAATTTTCTTTGAAATCATTCAACGTGAAAATCATCAGGGGTTTGGCGATGGGAATTTTCAAGCGCTATTCGATGCTATTGAGCGCGATCAACAGGAACGAGGATATTTGTAATGCACCAATATTCACAGGGTAAAAACATTACGCAAGGTCATAAAGGAATTCCTCAAGGGCAATTTGAAGAAGAACAAGGTCGCAGTGGTTTTTTCGGCCCGGTTTCACATTTAATTAAACCGCAGCCGAGTACGCGATGGAATTCTATTGAAGGAAATTTGAAGCCTCATTTGTACGATCTTGTTGAAATGAAAAAGCCATCGTATCAGTGGATGCGCATGTTCCATAATAGCGATGTTGGTCTTTATATGACATTCATTCCAGCTAAAGCTGCGGGTGAAACGTTAAAGGCATTTAGAAATGCCGACGGGGATACATTGTACTTCACTCATAAAGGTGAGGGAACTGTGTTAACTGAATTTGGTTTGCTTCACTATAATCCGGGTCAATACATATTGATGCCTAAGTGTTGTACTCATACTTTTGCAGCAAAATCAGACACGGAATTGTTAGTCATTGAGTCTAAATCAAGTTCTTATCGTGAGCCAGATCGTGGGATGGTAGGAAAGAACGCATTTTATGACCCAGCAGCTTTTGGGAAGCCAAATTTAGATGAACTTCATGAGTTTAAAAAAGTTGAAGGCATTAATGTAACGGAAGTGCATGCGAAACGTCAGTATCAAATGACTCGTTTTGGATATGATTCTTGCATTTACGATACAACGAGCTGGAAAGGCGATTTTTTTCCGTTAACTTTGCATATCAAGGACATGATGCCAATGTTATCTGCACGTGTGCATTTGCCGCCAAGTGCTCACACTACATTTGTAGCTGACGGTTTTGTCGTTTGTACATTTCTGCCGCGCCCATTAGAGAGCGATCCAGATGCGTTGAAAGTTCCATTCTATCATCAAAATATCGATTACGATGAAGTGTTATTCTATCACGAGGGTAATTTCTTTAGTCGTGACAACTTGCATGCGGGTATGTTGTCTATGCACCCAGCGGGTTTTCCGCATGGTCCACATCCAAAAGCTGTGAAGAATGCGGGAACGAAAACGCATACCGATGAAGTTGCCGTGATGATCGATACCCGCCAAAATTTAGAAATCGATTCGTCCATTGAAAGTGTCGAATTAAAAGACTACTGGAAGAGCTGGATGTCTAAATAAATGGTGGATATTCGTTGTCAGAAGTTATTTTCTGAGTTCGGTTTAAAGCAGTTACTCATTGATGTAGCTGCGGCTCCCAAAAAAATAAATATCACTCAAGCAATGGCTATTGCGATATACGAAGCCTATGGTGGCGCCCAGCGTGTTTCACCAAATCCTTTGGTCGGTTGTGTTGTTTTAGACAGTCATGGAAATTTTCTATCTAAAGGTCATCATGAAGTCTATGGCAGCGCTCATGCTGAAATTAATGCGCTCAAAAACTTAGATCGGGAAAAACTTCAAGAGGCTACGGTTGTAGTCACTTTAGAACCATGTGCTCATGTAGGAAAAACGGGCTCCTGTGCGTTGTACATCAAAGATCTCCCAGTAAAGCGCGTCGTTTACGGTTTAGTCGATCCCTTCCATCTAGTTTCAGGAAAAGGCGCGCAGATAATTAAGGATGCTGGCAAAGAAGCCGTTTTGTATTCAGAGTTGAAAGACTCATCCGAGGGGAAGCTGACTCCAATGGTGAGTGCTAAAGAAAAAGAATTTGTGAAGGCTCAGCTAGAAATTTTGGCCGAAAATTTCCTAAAGAACTTTCGCCATAGCAAGCCGTTCGTTGCTTTGAAGTGGGCTCAATCCCTAGACGGTAAGATGGCGCTAAAAAACTACGAAAGCCAGTGGATCACTAGCGCCCAATCCAGAAACTACGCCCACTATCTTCGAAGTGCATTCGACGTATTAGTTGTAGGAGCAGGTACGGTTCAGCGAGACAATCCTAAATTAAATATTCGCCTCGAGGGTTTCGATTTAGAGCGCAAACTTTTAATAATAGATCCGGATGCTGTTGTCTTTAAAAGCTATGATACGTTAGAAATTTCAAGGCATCACAAGAAAGAAAATGTCTTTTTTGTAGTGGATACCAATTCCTCAGAAACTTCGATTGCATTCAATTTAGCCGTTAATCCGCCTGGGTCATTCAAGAATGTTTTGTTTTTACACAAGAACGAGGCGGGATTCTTTCCCCTAGAAGAAATTCACAAATTCTGTTTTGAGCGTGGAATGAAATCGATATTGGTTGAGGGCGGCCCCTCTACATTAAGCCAATATCTAAATCAGGCAGCCTTCGATCGTGTTTACGCGTTTATCGCGCCGGTGATTATGGGTGAAGGCCTAAGCTATTCAGATCAGTTTTCTATCTCTTCGATGACTCAACGATTGAATTTAAAATTTGTTGAGAAGCTAGAGGTCGGTGATGATATTTTATTTACGGGTTTAAAACACACCTAGGGAATAAACGTCAAATTTCTGAGTGTTAATGTCAGTGTTCCGCCGGCTTGTAGAACCTTATAGTAGTCCAAAGCTGAAAACCTACTCTCGCCCTCGGATTGAATTTTTTTAAGTTCATCGAGTAAGCCTTTAAGTTTTGTCACCGCTTCTGGCGTGAGTTGATTCTTCTGCGCGTTTTCTAAGGTGATATCGTAGATTTTAATCACGGTATCTACGTCTGAAAATTTGGGAACGGGAAATCCAACCTTCAGCGGGTGTTCTTTTCCAAAAATTTTAGTTAGTAAGTTTTGGAAAAAGGTACCCTTATCGATATAAACAGTTGGTTTTTTAAATTTGAATTCCGCAGTATTTAGTCCGGTTACTTGGGAGGTTAATTGTCCAATCACGCGTGCAACCGAGGCAACCTTATCAAGGTTGATCTTTGTCACATCATCAGAAGATGAGTGGTAAACGGGTCCATCGCCGTCAGAGAAAAATAGGAATGGTATTTCATAATTATGTCGAATGAATGACGTCATATCACTACGGCCATGGCCAAAGGCATAGCTTAGCTGGTTATATTTAATTTTAGTATCAGTCGCAGTCACATTTTGAACTAAAGCTTCTAGTTTGTTTCCGCCGGTCTCGCTGCCGATGATCATATGATGATTTTCTAACCCAGCCGCTAGATTTAAGCCGATGATATCTAAATTGATGTAAGTGATGACTTGGCTCAAGTTAAAGCTTGGGTTTTGAAGAAAAGAATCAGATCCCAGCAGGCCACTTTCTTCGCCATCCCAAAATGTTAGTGCCACCGGTGCTTGAATATCGCTAGCAAGTGTTTGTACCGCAGCTAGAACGGCGGCTACAGCAGCCGCATTGTCAGCAGCGCCGTTACAGATATCATCGTTGTCATCAAACTTCTTCCAGCACTTGGCGACATGGTCAAAATGAGCACCGATGATAACTTTCGGATTTTCATTCGTCCAAATGTTCTGCGGATAGAGAATGCCAATAATATTGGTTCCACGTATTTTTTGTTGCACCCGAAAGTCGTAACTATTTTCAAAAGGGTAGCGAAATGATTTCTTATCTTGATCGCCAGCGGGGCGAACCTTTAGCAATGTTAGGCGTTCGATGAGCCAGGCTTGCGCGTTGCTATTTTCTTGGGATCCTGATGCGCGTCCATTCATTTTATCAGAGGCTAAAAATGCAATGTCCTCTTTTATTCCCGCGATCGCCGAGAGGCTTAAGCCGATAGTTATCGCCACTAGAAATATATTTTGCATACGCTCATTGTTGTCGGCGCCTCAGCTTCTTGTAAAGCGAATACTCCCATCATACAGGTGAAAAGGCGGTGGCTTAAGCAATGTACTTAGTTAATATGCTTAACTTTGTTGCAGGACTATGAAGTCAATTACTTGATAGATAGCAGGGAAATTTACCACATCTTGGTCTAGGGTCAAAAATCGTGAAAATATTTTTATTTTAGAAGCCAGCTTATAAGCTAATAGTTCCATCTCGCGCACTTAACGCGGGATTCAGGACTATACCAAAAATAGTAAACCCTTTTGGATTTTGATATACTGACAGCATCACCTAGTTTGTGTTGGGAACCAAAGGCATGTTGAAATGTCGGGCACAGACTGAGGTCAATCAGGCACCTAGCCGGGAGTTACTTTAAAATAATTTATGGAAGATGGCAGTAGTCAGTCATTCCTTGGTTCGCTAATCAAGAATTTAAGTTCAGCATTATCAGAGCAAGAACAACACGCTCAAACACAAGACACCTTAAACGACGAATTAGATTGGATGGAGAATTCCATCGAAGATCAAGACATGGTGGATTCAATGAATATCCACAAACGTATTCTAGATTCAGAAATCGATTCAATAGATAGAGAATTAGATTCAATTCTAAAAAACAGAGAAACCGTAGATTACCTTGTTTCACTACTAAAAAAACGAGAGCGATTGGAAACTCAAGTACATCAACTTGAAGACGACATCGGTGTTTTACAAAAGGAAGGCTAGTCGCCTATTTATATAGAGCCGAAAGTGATCCATTCAATCAGAGCCGAGCGATTACTGTCCTCGGCTATCTCGTTCTTTCTGTTCAAATTCTTTCAGACGTTTTAATTTTCTAATAGTTTGTTGCAGCATGGTTTCTAGCATTTGGTATTCTTTTGGTGTGGGTGCATTTTGTAGCAGCATACGATGAATAACCGTGTAAGCATTCACTCGACCTGCGTCTAGGTTTAAGCCGAGTGTTATCAACCACTCGCGAAGAGTCGCGCTGATTAGGGAAATCGGTGCTGTATTTTTCTTTTTTTCAAGTTGTGAACCATCTAGTATCGTTCGCTGACCGCCAATGTTCTGCCTTAAAATAAATAGTCCCATCAAAACTGCATGAGATAAATTAAAACTCGAGTTATCACCGAAGGTAGGTAACGATACGGCAAAATTAGACATTTCCATATCTGATGCTGATAAACCAGCGTCTTCTGGACCAAAGATTAGGTACATATTTTTCGTAGGTGTTGCTTCGTCTTCAGGTTGATCGCGAAGAGTTTCTAGGTAACCTTTAAGTTGGGTATCAAAATCTTTAACTAATCGGCCGCGGCCATCACGAGCCGTAAATGAAATACGGACACCGTCGGATTCATTCTTATAAAACTCGTCCCAGGAAGAGTATACTTTACGTGTTTGTAACGCTTTTTGACCGGTCGCCGCTGCTAACTGAGCCTCGTAGGTTACTTCGCATTGAGGAGCCACCAAGATAAGTTCATCGACGCCCATATTATTCATCACGCGTGATGTGGAGCCGATATTTCTATCGTAGAGCGTTTTAACTAAAACCACTTTGATATTAAATTCTATGCTCATTGAATAGTTGCCAATTGAACACCGTGTTCAATCGAGTCAGCATTATCCTTTGCTGATTTCTTCTTGAGCTCTAAATCTTGACGAATTGTTTTAACAAAATTTTCATAACCGGTTTCTTTTGAAAGAGCGGATCTACGAGTTACAAGGATTTCATATATTTCTAAGACGATTAACCAATCGGTTGAGTCTAACTCCTGCATTTTATTGAAAATAGACGTCAGTGTTGGCAGGCCTGCAGATTCAAAACTAAATTTAGTTCTCATGTGGCGGAGGTCTGAATAGAGCTGATTTATTTTCATCTCTGTTTCGGATAGTTTTTTTGTGGCCACCTTTTTCACAACGAAATCATCATTTTGACCGTACGAAATACGATCAGCTGGCCCACCAAAAACGCTTTCTACTGTGGATCCAGGCAAAAGGTCAAATGGTCCCCACTCGGGTTTGTAATAGATTTTGTCACCCTTGGTTACGGTGGCGTCTTTGAATTTCATTAAAATTGTTTTATCATGGCGTACGGTACGGCCGAAGTACGTTCCTTCAACGACAAACCCACTTTCATAATGAAGAACTAGTTTCTGGCTTAATTGTAAGCCTAAAGATTCCCATTGTTCATTCGACATTTCAGACGGGCATGTAGATATTCCTTTTAACTTACCAATAGGTGAACTAAAGCCCGTCGCATGGTACTCCTTACCATGATCGGGTAGCTGGCTATCATCTGCACAGATTTGTGTTGGGCTCGAAAATTGAATGAAATCGACGCGGTCATTTTGAGCTTCGTAGTTAGAAACAATCCCACTTACCTGTGCGCCTGAATTTAGTACTACTGTATTTACAGTCCGTGCTTGTTTTGCTTTTTCTAAGCCAGAAGCACCGCCGACTCTAAACGCCATGCGATCAGCCATTTCAAAAAGTACTTTTTCTAAATGCTTAAAGCTTGGAGTTACAAATAATTGAGGTTGTTGTTCGGTAATATCGTACGTATATTTTAGGCAGTCTATCGTCAGTGGGAGTTTCTTAACCTTAGCCTCTAAGCAGGATTTAGATTCCCCTACGCTAGAAAGCAAACCGGCGCCGAATATCTTGGGCTGATTTACATCGCCTATCAAACCGTACTCGGCAGTCCACCAGTTCATGCGACCTAGTTCCGCAGCTTCAGATACAGTTTTGTTCTGTTCGACTACTGCATTTAAATGCTTTTCTGCTAGTGAAATTTGCTCTGCGGTTGATGTCGGATTTTCTTTTAAATCTGAAAGTACGCGGATCGCTTCGTAGGTATCTAGATCTTCTTTACTGATGATCGCTTTTTTGGCAACCGTCGAATATTTTTTTAAATATTCTGCAAATTCGGGATGAGCTAAAAATGGTGCGTGTCCCGCCGCTTCGTGAACAATGTCAGGAGCTGGGGTGTACTTTAAGTGATCGATAGAACGCATTTCTGATGCGATTGGAAGAACGCTTAATGATTGAAGCTCCATGAAAGCCGCAGGGGGAATAAAGCCGCTAACTGGCAATGCTCGCCAACCGAATTTTTCTAAATG
>DDTZ01000116.1:0-28007 GCA_002344565.1 Bdellovibrionaceae bacterium UBA2351
ACCGACCACTAAGTCTTATGTTACTGCGGATGGCGTGATTGGATTACGTTCTGCCGTCCATCATGTTGGCGGCTGGAGCGCCCTTCCCGCTATGGCTGCCAGTCGTTATTTAAAAGAAGAAAAATTAGTTAAACTAAACGTCCCCACATTTCTTATAGATGACGTGTCTGTCTGGTGGGTGCGTGCACGCAAAGACTTAACAGAAACAGCTAGATCCACAGCAAAGTGGATCTCACAATTTAAAGTCGACTAGGACAATTTTTTAGTGACAGTACTTTCTTCACCTGATGAAATTTACTTATAGGTCTTGAGGTGATTATGAAATTACACGCACTATTTGTTTTGATTTTGGCATTTGCTACGACCGCGTTTACTAAAGAAATAAAATGTGTCGACACCGACGAAACATCGCAAAGTATGTCGGTCACTCATTTCAGCTCAACACTACCTATTCTGTGGAATGATTTTTCTCTTTTGAACGCAGATGGAACGCTTCGGACACGCAAACGAAACACGTATGTGTCCGCTGGAATAGCCTGCGGCGTACTCGTCGACTTTAAAACCGAATGCACATCGAGTGAAAAGGAAAACGCTCTTGGTTATCAATTTTCTTTCACATGCCCACAGAAAAAACTCGCAGGCAGTTTCTATTTCGATGAAACCGGTTTCGGTCAATTCCAGTGTACGGCCCCTAACCTACCTCAAATGCATGCCATAGCATACGCCTGTCAAACCATTAAATAAATTACCGTCTTTTTTCCAGACACTCAGGCATTCCAAAAGGGCGTGATAGATTCGCGTTCTATGAAAAAAATTTATTTATTTACTACATTATTGATGGGTCTAAACGCGCTTGCATTAAACGTCGGCGAAAAAACTACTCTGGATTTGTGCTCTGGTGGCACTCCCGGTGAAATTTCAGAGTCTAAAGCTGACGGCGAAAATGTTTTAGTTTTGCGTTGCCCAAGCGAAAAGAAACTCTATGTTTTAAAAGCTGGCTACGACTACGTAAACGGCGAATATAAAAAATCTGAATCACTCACTGTGATTGAAGCCTTAAGCACCCTAGATCCTAAATCACGCTTCTTTGATACAAACACAGAAATCGTTCGCGTAGGCGCCGACGTCAAAGTGATCTATCAAAAAACAACGGCATGTGCGGCGCGGGCTTTTGCCTTGCAAAGAACGGCCGTTCGTAAGGGCACTAGCACGACTTATAAATATAACGGACCCGTCGACACAGGAATTTGCGTATCCGACACACGGGCTATCGGCAATGGCCCTACTAGTATCGTTGCTATGCGGTCAGGAAACGGCTCTTCAACCGTGGTTTTTGATGTGAACAATGCGTTTTTATTGCTGACTATGTCGTCTACTTACGATTTCGACAACGGCGCGTCTCCTGTTAAAATCACAGAAGCGAGTTTTGTTAAAAAACCAACACTTGCGTGCGGGCAAAACATTGAAGAGGTTCACTTAACGGCCGACAAAGAACTTTTACTCTTTCAAGAAAGCAACAAAATCCAAATGATCGATATGGGCTCAGGCGCAATCTCTTTAGTTAAAGACACGGACTACCATGGCGCTTCAACCTGCCATGGTCGTTCGATCTCTTTATACAACCAGCGTAGCGGATCGATCGTAGTAAATGAAAAAATTCGCGAGATTCAAAAGGTCACTCGAATGTATGATCAACGGACTCAAAGTATCAATTTAGATATTACTACGATCGGGTACTAGCGAACAAGTGGCTCACGCACCGTGCACGCGTGTTTTCAATCCACGCAGGAAATAGCGCAGAACTTGATCGCCGCATTCGCGGTAATTAGGATGATCTTTTTTGCGCATGAATGCACTTAGTTCTGATCTTCCCATTTTCCAGTCGGCCGATTCCAAGATTTGATGAATGTCGTCTTCTTTTAAAGTAAACGCGACACGCAGTTTTTTTAGAATCACGTTATTTGTAATCGGTAATTCAAACGGCATCGGCGGTTTTGATTCGTCTTTACCACGCTTGAAGTAAATCAAACCATCCAGGAAGTGCGCCATAGTTTCATCATCACAAGGAACATATTTAGGATCTTCGTCACTCAGCAAAAATGATTTAATCGCAGCGATGGTTGTAGTACCACCCGAAAGCGCAATGATCTCGGTCAGTTTTTGGTCGTTTACATTCAGAATATATCGTAGGCTGCGAAGGACATCGTTATTGATCATGCCCGCACCATATCAGAAATATACAGTATAGCGAAGATAGAAATACGACGATTCAGGATTAACTACGCGGACACCAACTTCACCCGAATTTTCGTCATAGAACGGCATACGATTGGCGTGACCAAATCCAATCTGCTGAGACTTCGCAAACATATAGCCTATGTCCTGCACGCTCAGGAACATCTCGGTCGATTCATCTGAAACGTATTTAAAGTACTGATAAAAGCGCGCTAGAACGAACACGGACCAGTTACCCTGATCATAGCCCCCGAGCAGATTGTAAATCGTGTAGTAATTATTATTCGAATAGCCGCGGATGTTGTACTCGGTCTTCTGAAAACCTTTCGACACTTGAAATGATCCCGACAGATTGTAATTGGATGCTTTTAAATACTCGGTATCCAAAATCAAACCAATTCCTCCGCCCAAGGTCCCATACTGCTCTTGAACCTCACGCGCAGTCTTCGAGAGTGCTAGGGTTGAAATTAAAAAATAGCGCACCTTAAGCGCTGGCATAAAGTTCTTGGGCAATGTTGTTAAGTTAAAGGCAGGATCATCAAAATCACTTTCACTTTTATTCACCAAATTATAAGCATAGTAAAAGTAACTCGTAATTTTAAAATTGGTGAATACGTATTCGGAATTAAACTCTAAATCAAAGCTCTCATCGCCAGGATCATTCCCCTCGGGTTTTTGGAAATAGCGCCCCAGAGTGAAATCATGAGAGTGTTCAAACGAGGGTGTTTTTTCTCGTTTTTTAGGAGCCGCACTGGCCAGGCCCGATAATAAAATTAGCAAAAGAAAGAGTCTCAATAATCACCCATATGTTATACAAAAATCGTAGAACACACCTAGGACGATGTCTATAGGGTCTAGAGTCTTTTAGAGCGGCAAAATCCGTTACTTTGTTTAAATCTCTACAGTGGATCTCGAAGTCAGTTTTCCGTATAGTACCCCTTTACAGCGACTTACGTGCGCTAAAGGAGTCTCTAAATGAAAATGTTAATTTTTCTTTCGATCTTCATAAGCTTTATCGCATCTGCCAACAACGCGTTGTATGCGACCTATATTACCCATGCGCACCAACCCAACCTGAGCGCGCTCAAAATCAATTGGTCAAAACCAGCCAACAAAAAAGCCGCGATGTACAGATCCACGTTTGAAGGCGAACTCGCCATGGTTAAGAACGGTCAAAAACAACTACTCGGCCAACGCTATGTCATGATCAATCCTGGCTGCGGTTCCGAGTGCCAAGTAATCGGCTACCTTGATGTTGCAACAGGAAACGCCTACATTTCTGAAGTTTCCAGCTCATACGAAATCGCGTACCGCGCTAACAGCACATTGCTCGTAGTGAACCCACCCGAATCCATCGAAGCCGTTTTCGGAAACGAGGGACATCCTTCGTATGTAAAAACAGAATACTATCAAATTAAACCTGATGGTTCGATGGTGCCCGTACAATAAAAAAAAAGCGGTGATTTCTCACCGCTTTTTGTAGCTTTCTTATTGAAGTTTAATATCTAGCAGTATCGGAAAATGATCACTGTATCCCGCTTGCGCTGGAACATCCGTGAAATGGTTATAACGGAATGGGACATCTTTGATGACTTTGCCAGCATATGGACCAGACTTATAGGTGTACGATGTCGTTAATCCTGGGTGGGAGAAAATTCTATAGCTTGACCAGTCGATGATCAACGAGCTTCGTGTTACCATTGAGGGCGATACAAAGAAGCGATCTAACAAATTCCAAGTGAGCTCGGGTTGAGAGCTGCTTCCTGAGTAAAAGTAAGTTCCCGCTGGAACTAAGGCTAAGTTGATTCCTGATTTAGGTGCGTTCTGTCTGAAAACAGAATCTAGATCGTATACTCCCGCAGCTTGTGAGAACGATTGCAACGGATTCGGTATGTCTTTAGCTGTCGTATTGAAGTCACCCATCACAATAACGTGAGCGCCTGTCTGCATTTTCGCTTTTACGATCGGAGCCAATGTCTGCGCTGCTACTAAACGAGATTGCACGGGATTATTTTGTGATGGCCAGTGGTTTACATAGATCGTTAGATCTTGCCAAGCACCACCCGACATAACTTTGAAGCTAACTTCTAATATGTCGCGTGTCGGTTTGCCTAGTTTTGATGGATCCAAACGGATCGCATTGGCTTTTACAAATTTTAAATTCGCTGATTCATTGTACATCAACGCAACGTCGATTCCACGTTCATCTGGACCGTTTGCTGTTACTTGACCTTTGAAACCCAGCGCTGCTGCTAATTGCTTAACAGCGTTTTCATTTTCAACTTCCACTAATCCCATAATTTGCGGGAAACCACCTGGGATGGCCGCAAACACATTACGGATTTGAGACAACTTGATCGCTAAGCGAGAATTCGTCCAATCTTCTGATTGGCATCGTTTTGGATCTGGTTGTGTTTGGCAGTATTTGATTTTCTCTGGATGATTTTTAGGAAGGAATTCGTAATCGTTTTTACCTTGATCATGAGCGGTGTCGAAAAGATTTTCAACATTGTAACTCATCACGCGGATGGTTTTTTGCACTTCATTTGCTGGAATTGTTTTTGGTGGCAAGTAGACGGCTAGACTCGCTGAGCACATCCCCACAGTGAACAAGATTAACGTTTTAACTGCATTAGAGATCATTAGGTCCCCCTCATAAAAAATCGGTTAAGAGTCTTTTAGACAGGGGAAATATAAACGTCAATCGCAATATTTGACACTGTATTTTCCGCCCCAATAAGCAGCAACTTACAGGCTTTCGTTAAGATCTTGGCCAGTTAAAGCCAATGCCTGTTTTTGCCGATAGATAGCTATGCTGAGAGCTATACGCCTATTAGGAGCTTTACTGAGTTTAGTGCTGTTTTTACTGTCGTGCTCAACCACGCCTAAAGGTACATTTTTTCAAGAGGGATATGCCTCATGGTATGGAAAAAAATTCCATGGACGAAGCACCGCCAGCGGCGAAACATACAATATGTTTGAATTCACGGCGGCCCACAAAACTTTGCCATTTGGAACACGTGTTTTAGTTCATAGCAAACGCAGTGGTAAAACCGTTGAAGTTCGCATCAATGACCGGGGTCCCTTTATTTCAGGCCGAGTCATCGACCTGTCCTATGCAGCAGCTAAGGAACTTGGCATTATCACGATTGGCCAAGAAGACGTTGAACTGCGCGTTCGGTAACACCACGCAGGTATGTTCGCCGACCCTTCTTAATTCCCTAGATCCGTTAAAATTTCCATGTAGCGCTGCTGATCTTTGAGTGTTGTTTCGACAGGCGAGAGGACTTCGATAAACTCGTGCGGATGTTTTAAAGAACCTCGAACATACTCATGCGTCTGAATGGCGCGATCCAATCGAGCGTCAAATTCGACCTCAATTTCAGCAAGCCCCATACCCATTCGCTCTTCAAGTTTGAGTTTTTCTTCCACTGACAGTTTTCTATCAAACACTCGGCGAAAATAGCTGACCGACTCTTTGAAACGATTTCCTGGGATCATCAACAAATCCATCCCAGAAAGAAACGCTTTCATATACACCGGCATCAAATCGATGCTGGCTAAATGACCGTAGTCGCCCATCCACATCGCATCGCTCACTACAAGTCCATTGAACTGCATTTTATTTTTCAACAAACCCGTCGCTACCGCATAGGATTCTGTGGTTAAATGATTTGGATCATAACCCATAAATTTCGCGTGTGTTGTCATGATGCTCAGCTGCCCTTCTTGACCCAAACTTTTTGAAGATTTGATTAAATCATCAAACGGTCTTAGGTGTGTAAGCAGCTTACCAGTATCCATTACATCAGATGTAACGACACCATCATGTGTATCTCCACGTGTAAGACCAATCCCAGGGAAATGCTTCGTCACAAATACGATGTCTTTGTGCTGAACAAACTGTTTGTTGATTTCAACGACACATTTTGAAACCGTCGCCGCATCCTTAGAAATACCACGAACAGACGTCAAGGCTTGCGTTGCTAAATCACTGACTACAGACAGCGGATAATTCAAGCCCACGACTTTCAATTCTTTAGCCATTAATTTTCCATGAAGCTGACATAGTTCAAGACCATACTGTTTAACCGACTCACCCAACCAGCGAGGATGAGCTAATTTCGTAAACCCTTTTGAAAAACGTTGAACGCCCGGAACAAATGAGTGAAATGGTGTTTTGTTATTCGCGCCGCCCTCGTAATCCGTAGAAAATAACAACGGATTTAAACCCATTTTTTTTGCTTGAATAGAATACGCCTGGATAGACGCCTTTAAGGCTTCAGAATCATCGCCGCCGCCATTCCAAAACAGCACCCCGCCCGGTGGATTTGTTTTAATTGCGTTTAACATCGACGTGTTTGCGCCCACTGTGAATTGCTCAACCAGGAAAAACTGACTTAGCCATTGCCGTTTAGCATATTTAGCAGCCTTTGGATTATCTTCAGATACGATATAGAAATCATGCTGGGTCTCATTTTCTTGATCGACAGCCAAGTCCGAATGTTTTTTATTACAGGCGGCTAATACAAGCGAAAGAGCCACAATTAAAACTAATTTGTACGACATGATGGAGACTTATAACATAACTGCTTAAGTATATGTTATCTTTGAAAAAATTTCGCAGTTTTTTATAATTTTTAATCGATTCAAAATAGTAGACGTCAGATCATTCATTTTTGGATATAACACACCCTCGGAGACACACTATGCACGATCGAATTCCACCACAGCCTGCCAATTCTCACCGGGTGACTATAGAAGTTCACGCGCGCCTAAGTCGCATGGACAATAAACTGCTTATGGTTCTTAAAGAACAAACTGAAAATCCAAAACTTCAAGCGATTTCAAGAAATGCCCTAAAACAGCTTTTCCTAGATGGCCGCATTCAGATCAAAGGTCAGCGTGCTAAGCCGTCGTCAGCCATCGCAAAAGGCATCACGTACGTTGATATTTTAGGCTACTAACGTGTCTTTCGTTCGCTCGCCGGAAACCTTACCTACTGTTCAACTGACTCGCGACGTTTTAAAACATTTAAAACGTGGGCATCGCTGGATTTTTTCTAGTGGCGTGGACGATCTTGGCCCAAGTGCTTCCGGTTTACGTGCACTTGTATACAAAAAAGAACTCGTGGGATTTGGTGCCTATCAAGGCGACACTCAGTTACGATTTCGCCTATTTTGCCTCAGCGATGAGCCGTACTTCCGAAAAAACAATGCGTCCAAAACATTTGAGCTCTGGAGCGAGCGCCAATGGAAAAATGCAGTTAAAATTCGCGAAAGCTTCAATATGGAAACAACAAATTCCTTCCGACTGTTTAATGGCGAAGGCGATGGTGTTCCCGGATTAGTCGTTGATATCTACAACGACGTTGCCGTTATCAAGCACGACCATGCGATCATGGAAACCATTTGGAACAGCCAATCCATTGCAGAGCGCATTGTAAAAGAATTCCCCCAGATTAAGTGCGTTTACTTAAAACGCCGTAATGATGCAGATGAAAAAGGCACGAACTTGATTGGCCAGCTTCCCGCCGAAACTATCTTTAAGGAAAATGATTTACTCTTTTCATCCAACATTCGCGATGCCGCTAAAACTGGATTTTTCTTAGATCAGCGCGATAATCGTTTGGCTATCAAAACATTTGCAAAAGACGCTGCCGTTTTAAACCTTTTCAGTTATACGGGTGGATTTAGTCTATTTGCGGCGGCCGGCGGAGCTAAATCTGTAACCAGTGTTGATATCGCCAAGGTTGCCATTGAAAATGTAAAACGTAATTTTGAAATCAACCAATTCAAAACAGAACACAGTGACATCGCGGCCGACGCATTTGAGTTTGTCGAGAACCAAATCACGCTTAAACACAAATACGATATCGTGATCACGGATCCGCCTAGCTTTGCGCCAAATGAAAAATCAGTTCCGCAGGCCACGGTGGCGTATACAAAAATTTATTCAAACTCTATTCGTCTTGTGAAGGAAAATGGACTATTCGCAGCGAGCTCGTGCTCGAGTCACATCGACACGGAGGCCTTCTTAGAAATCACGCGCGAAGCCTTTTCTAGAGCGGGTAAGCGCGGCACGTTGATTCGTTTAGGCGCGCAGCCATCGGATCACCCCTACCCGTTGGCCATGCCGGAACTTCGCTATTTAAAATTTGCTCTGTTCCGGGTTGAAGGCTAGTAGTCTATTTAGGCTCTGACATTTTTTTTAGTTCTTTTAATCGACGTTCATCCTCAACAGACAAGAATGTTCCGGCGCTACCACTGTTTGTATCGTACACATACTCTTCTAATTTAAAATAGCAGCGATGGGCTGAAAATGAATTCGGGAATGTACGGATACACACTTCAAGATACTTTTCACCTAGACTACTTTGGTACGAATTTAATCCATTGATGTAGCTGGTTCCTAACATCCATAAAACGTCGGCTTTATGCTGCTTGAATTTAATATTTTCTAAAAACTCGTGTAGATAACTGATAGCTAGCTGATTCCAAACTTCGGAACCCAGGCGGCCATACTCAAAAACTCTAGAATTTGAACGTTCAATCCACATTTTCACAATCGCTAAACTTGGGCTAGACGCTTTGGATTCTTTCGTCCATTTTTGAATATCATTACGCCAGATCGGAATCAGTTGTTTTAAGTATACCGGCACAAATGTCGCTTTTTCGATTTTATCTAGAAAGGCCAATGTAGCCACAGGATCACGTTTGTAACGAATCAATATAGACATCGCATTGTGAGTGGCCAGCTCGGCTCTTACTTGTGCGTCCCAATCTACCTCGGTTTGTTTAAAGAACGCTTCATAACTCTTAAGTGCATCATCAAAACGTCGTGTCGCTACGTACACTTCAGCTTGAGTTACCGGCGGCAGTGCTTCAATTTTTTTAGCAAATTGACTGTAACCAAAATTAGGACCCTTGTTCGTTTGCGTATGGCACTCGACGCAATACTGAGTCATCTTCAACAACTCAAATCGAGCATAGTCTTTTTTTCCGTTACCAAACGCATTTTCTACATTTGAAATCTGTTGTTTAAAATCGAAAGATATAAAAGCTAAGGTAGGATCATTCATTACGGTCATAGGTGAGTGATTCACCTTACTCGATGCCGCCGTTAATTTTTTTAAAGAGTCCTTTATTGTTGTTTCATTTTTCGCATTTGAAAATTCTGAAGAATCCAGCGCCAACGGATACAAAGTAACCAAATTTTTTTCTAACGCTTGCATTTGATCTTGCCAATTGGCGGCCGCATTCATTTTATCATCAAATCTTTTTGATGTTTCCGTAGCGCTAACGTCTTTCTTAGATTGAGACTCGCAGTGAACATTTAAAACGGCAATCGCGGCGATGAATAGAACGCTTTTTATCATGGTTTACTCTCCTATGAAATAACTCTATGTCTATTTAACAATTTAAAACATGATTTAAATCAGGTTTCCTTAAAATTGTTTACACTTGCCTATGGTCCTAGAGCATGACAGTCTTGATCAAGAAGTTTGTGGAGGTATTTTTGTGAAAATTGCTTTGCTTTTCCTATGCATTCCTTTCCTAGCCCTAGCCGGCGTAACTGAACTTGAAAAAATTGAAAAATTAATTGTAACGATTGAACAATCTAATGTTCAGTTTATTCGTAACGGACAATCCTATCCCCCTTCCGAAGCGGCTCAGCACTTGCGTACAAAATTAGACCAAGCCGCAAGCTCGTGGTTTGCCCCTAAAAAAGCCGACTGGACGGCGATTATGTTTATCGAAAAAATCGCATCTAAATCTTCACTATCTGGAAAAGATTATTTGATTCAATTGCCTGATGGCAAACAGGTAAAATCTAAAGACTGGCTGCTTGAAAAATTGAAAATTATCGAACAATCCCCAAACTAACGTCCTGGGGAAACATGCAATCATATCAAGCCCAGGCCCACGTCTTTAGGTCACGCAATCCACGTAATACCTTTTAACTCCACCAACGACTTCCGTTACCAATCCATGAATATCGGTTTCAAAGCCAGGTAAGCGTTCGTTCATAGCGCGGGCGAATTTTAAATAATCCACGATGGTTTTATTAAATCGCTCGCCAGGAACCAACAATGGGATCCCCGGAGGATACGGTGTTAACAACACAGCCGTCACTTTGCCGTCCAGATTATCAATTTCGATACGTTCGATCTCTTCGCGGGCCATTTTGGCAAATGCTTCGGAAGGCTTCATCGCTGGCTTAATATCCGACACGTATATTTCTGTCGTCATACGGGCGATGTTACCAGCCTTGTAGGTATCGTGAATCTGTTTACACAAATCACGCAGACCCATACGCTCATAGCGCGGGTTTTGCGCTACGAATTTAGGCAAGATCTTCCACATCGGTTGATTGCGATCATAGTCATCTTTGAACTGCTGAAGCCCTGCGAGCAGAGTATTCCAACGACCCTTTGTAATTCCGATAGTAAACATCACAAAAAATGAATACAGTCCGCACTTTTCAACGATAACGCCGTGTTCAGCCAGGTACTTTGTAACCATTGCGGCCGGAATACCGATGTCATCGAACTCACCATTCAGACCCAGTCCCGGCGTGATTATGGTTGCCTTCAATGGATCAAGCATATTGAAACCATCACTCAAATGATTAAAACCATGCCATTCGTCTTTAGGTTTTAGCATCCAATTTTCACGCGAACCAATACCGTCATCTGTGATGGCGTCTGGTCCCCAAACTTTAAACCACCAATCACTGCCCCATTCATTATCAACCTTTTGCATAGCTCTACGGAAATCCATCGATTCGTTGATGCTCTCTTCCACCAGCGCAGATCCCCCAGGACCTTCCATCATGGCCGCCGCCACATCACACGACGCAATGATCGAATACTGCGGACTAGTCGACGTATGCATCAAAAAGGCTTCGTTAAATATATTTTCATTGAGTTTCTTGTTTTCCGATTCTGCAATCAAAATCTGTGAAGCCTGACTAAGCCCCGCTAACATCTTGTGGGTCGATTGTGTGGCAAATATCAAAGAGTTCTTCGTGCGTGGACGGTCCTTGCCGATAGCATGCATGTCTTTATAGAACTCATGGAAAGCGGCGTGCGGCAACCACGCTTCGTCAAAATGAAGCGCATCGATTTTGCCATCGAGTTTTTTCTTGATCGACTCGACGTTGTAGCTAACTCCGTCATATGTGCTTTGCGTGATTGTCAGGATACGCGGCTTTTTCTTTTTATCTTTAATAAAAGGGTGAGCATCGATTTTCTTTTGAATACTCTCCATCGAAAACTCGCTCTCGGGAATGGGACCAATGATACCATAGTGATTCCGAGTCGGCGTCAAGAACACCGGAACGGCCCCCGTCATCATGATAGCGTGAAGGTTTGATTTGTGACAGTTGCGATCGACCACGACGATATCGTCTGGTCCTACCATCGAATGCCAAACGATTTTATTCGAAGTCGACGTCCCGTTCGTCACAAAGTACAAATGATCGGCATTGAAAATACGAGCTGCATTTCGTTCAGACGCTGCAACCGGGCCGGTATGGTCCAAAAGCTGACCCAGTTCATCCACTGCATTACAGACATCGGCGCGAAGCATGTTTTCGCCGAAAAACTGATGGAACATTTGCCCTACAGGCGATTTCAAGAAAGCGACTCCACCTGAATGCCCCGGGCAATGCCATGAGTAGGAACCGTTTTGTGCATAGTTCAAAAGAGCTTTGAAAAATGGAGGGGCCACGCCATCTAGATAGGCGCGCGTTTCTCTGATAATATGTCTAGCCACGAACTCTGGTGTATCTTCGTGAGCGTGAATAAATCCGTGCAGCTGACGAAGGATATCATTTGGAATATGTCGAGACGTTCGGGTTTCCCCGTATAAAAAAATAGGAATATCCGCATTTTTAAAACGAATTTCTTCGATAAATAAGCGTAAACTTTTCAGAGCGACCTGAGTTTCCTCAACGCTGCCACCACCAAATTCCTCGTCATCTATAGATAATAAAAATGCGGATGCGTGACTTTGATGTTGAGCGAATGCGGTCATGTCACCATAACTAGTAACACCTAAAACTTCTGCGCCTTCTTTTTCCAAAGCCGCAGCTAGAGCGCGAATCCCGGTACCACTTACATTTTCCGTGCGAAAATCTTCGTCGATAATAACAATAGGAAATCTAAACTTCATATTCACCTCCAGGCCAAAGCCCAAAAAGTTAGTTCGCTTTCGCGATTTTTCGGTCGTACCGATTTGAGCCTAATTATGCATTTTTTTGATCTAATAGCAAATAAAACATTGACCCGCGTATTATTTTGCCTCATTATGCACGTCATAGGCATAATTATGCACGGAAGAAAAACCGGAAGCGGGCAAGGCCGATACCCCAGACGCTACTAAAAAAACTTAAACCACATTTAAGTTTTCACTCTAGAAAAGTGAAAGCTATAAAAGGAGGCTTAAATGACTTTAGGACCTGGAGTACGCAGAACTGCTTTACCGAAAGGCTTCTTAGCCAGCGGAATTAACTGCGGCGTTCGCCGCTACCGTCCCGACATGGGTTTGCTATTGTCAGAAGTGCCTGCTGTGGCCGCTGGAGTGTTTACTCAAAGCACATCACGTGCGGCACCCGTTCGCTATACACAAGCTCTTCTTCCAGCTGACAACATCTTAGCGATTCTTACCAACTCGGGCCAAGCCAATGCGGCAACAGGTGCCGAAGGCGTAGAGAAAAACATGATGATGATTTCAGCTTTAGCCAAACAACTCAAATGCGAAACAAACCAAGTTCTAGTGGCCAGCACAGGTAAAATTGGCGAACAGCTGGATACGGATAAAATTCTGCCGTCGATACCTGAGCTGGTGACTCGCGCCAACGATTGCGCCGAAAGTTTTGCCACCGCTATCTTGACTACAGACTTGGTTCCTAAAACATGCACGACAGTTGTAAACTTGTCGTCTGGCCCCATTCGCATCACGGGTATTAGCAAAGGTTCAGGAATGATCCATCCAAACATGGCAACGATGCTTGGCTATATTGTTACAGACGCAAAGCTGACTAAAGAACACGCCGCTACGCTGATTAAGAAAACAGCGGACGTAAGCTTCAACATGATCAGTGTCGATGGTGATACATCGACAAATGACTGCTGTTTTGTGATGGCCAACGGCGCTTCGGGTTTTGGCTTAGAGACAGATAAAGATATCCAAAAATTTGAAGCAGCGTTTGAAGACATCGCTATTTTTTTAGCTAAATCAATTGCTGCGGATGGCGAAGGTGCTTCGAAATTGATTGAAGTTCAGCTTAAGGGTGCGAGTGATACACAGACTGCCCGGAAGGCAGCTCGTGGGGTGACGCTATCTCCTTTGATCAAAACAGCCGTTCACGGTGAGGATCCAAACTGGGGACGTATTTTAGCTAGACTAGGGGCCGAGCAAGTTCCTGAGGAACAATTAGAAAAAATGACCTTAAAACTTCAAGGTATAGTGTTGTTCGAAAAAGGACAGCCGGTGGCATTTGCTAAAGACGAAGTTAAGACACTACTAAAACAATCTATCGTGAAGGTCGAAATAAACCTACATTCAGGTAAACATTCGGCGACAGCATGGGGTTGTGATCTGTCTCGCAAATACGTCGACATAAACACTGAATATTCGTAAGCGCGAACGTGCGCCTGAAATAGGAGATTTTATGGAAGAAAGAGTAAACGAATCGCAGGAACGCCTAGCTGTTCTTAGAAAATTAATTCGCGAAGGCGAAGCCAGCACGCAGGAAGCGCTGTCGGAATCTTTGCGTAAGAAAAAATTTGATGTCACTCAAAGCACAGTTTCCCGAGATTTACGGCGCATCGGCGCGATCAAGGCCACCAATGCAGAAGGCGAAACGGTTTACTACTTACCCGAAGACCATCGCCCGCTTCACGCAAGTTTCAATATGGATTTAACGGGTTTAGTTTTAGAAGTTGAGTACAACGAATCGATGGTGGTCGTACACACGGCTCCGGGAGCCGCCAGTTTATTGGCAGCACGGATGGACAACTTACGCGACCCACTCGGTATATTAGGAACCGTATCAGGAGACGACACGATTTTTGTGGCGCCTCAGTCGACTAAAAAAATAGCGGCTTTGGTGAAGAAACTTAAAGACGAGTTCCTTTAACAATTACGACTTATAAGGAGAATTGAAATGACAAAAAAATACATCGTACCTAACAAAGTTTACGGTGAAATCACGGGTTCTGTTGTAATGATCGGGTTCGGCTCTATCGGTCGAGGCTGTTTGCCACTTTTAGAGCGTCACTTTAAATTTGCTAAAGAGCGCTTTGTAGTCATCGATCCAAGTGATCGCGATCGAAAATTATTAGACGATCGAGGGATTCGTTTTATCCACACGGGATTAACACAGAAAAACTACAAAGACATCCTTACTCCCCTATTGAAAGGTGATGGCCGCAGTTTCTGCGTAAACTTATCAGTTGATACATCCTCATTAGACATAATGAGACTTTGCCGCGACTTAGACGCACACTACATCGACACCGTGGTCGAACCTTGGGCCGGCTTCTATTTTGATGAAACAAAATCGTCTGCAGATCGATCCAACTACGCTTTACGTGAAACCATTTTAGAGGAAAAACGTCTAAATCCGGGTGGCGTAACTGCCGTTTCCTGCTGTGGTGCTAATCCGGGAATGGTGTCTTGGTTTGTTAAGCAAGCTCTGGTGAATTTAGCGACGGATTTAAAAATTCAGTTTACAACGCCAGCGACTCGCGACGAGTGGGCTCTTTTAATGCAAAAAGCGGGTGTTAAAGGAATTCATATTGCTGAACGCGATACTCAACGTGGCAAGCTCCCTAAGCCCGCCAACAACTTTGTTAACACATGGTCCGTGGAAGGCTTCGTGAGCGAAGGCATGCAGCCCGCTGAATTAGGCTGGGGCACATTTGAAAAATGGATTCCAACAAACGGCCATCAACATGAATCCGGGTGCCAAGCGGCGATTTACCTACAACAGCCCGGCGCCAACACACGCGTAAAAACATGGTGCCCAACTCTGGGCGCACAGTACGGCCGTTTGGTGACTCATAACGAAGCTATTTCGATTGCCGACTACTTTAGCGTGGGCAAAGGTTTAAAACCGACCTACCGTCCGACCTGCCACTATGCTTACCACCCAGCTAACGATGCGATTCTGTCGCTAGAAGAAATGTTTGGGCGCGGAGGCGAACGTCAACCCGAACACCACATCCTAGATGAAAACGAAATCGTCGATGGAATGGATGAACTGGGCGTTTTACTATACGGCCATGCGAAGAACGCGTACTGGTATGGATCGCAATTGACCATCGAAGAAACTCGCGCGATTGCGCCTTATCAAAACGCGACAGGCTTGCAAGTCACATCAGCGGTCATCGCTGGTATGGCTTGGGCCCTTGAAAATCCTAAAGCCGGCATCGTTGAAGCCGACGAGATGGACTACAAGCGCTGCTTAGAACTTCAAACTCCCTACTTGGGCCCGGTCAATGGCTTCTACACCGATTGGACACCGATCAAAGACGCAAACACGTTCTTCAAACAAGACATCGACGAAACTGACCCATGGCAATTTAAAAACACCCTCGTCCGCTAGTTAAAGTGCCAGGCCCTAAAAATGCCTGGCACTTTTTCGATCCTCAGAAAAGGCACCCTCTCCTAGCCTTCAACCATCGGACGCATAACATCACATAAGTTATTGAAATAACTAATCAATAAGCATCACTGATTCGACTCATAACATTTAGTTGTGGAATTGTTTTCGCAATTGTCACTTCTCGAAGCGGATTTGTACCTCTATAACGTTGTTCACAGTATTTTACTGGCGAACTCGTTGACAGCGGCGCCAATCCTGAGCGCAGACAGATCCTCGAGGAGTTAGTGTGTTGTTAAAAAATGAATTACTATCAGTCTCTAAGTTATGTGTAGCTATCACTATCACGATAGGTCTGCTGTCCCTCTCATCAAACACCTATGCCGATGTCAACTCTTCTAAATCCGTAAAGTTCCGAAATGGAAATCGTATTTCTTCGCAAGGCACACAATTATATTTTTCGTTTGCCAATGGTGAGCGTGTAGATTTAAACGGAGACCATAGCTACATCATTGAAGCAAAACAATCCCGCCCTCGAGCTGTCATCATAGAAGATCGCAATTTACCGAGCGCCACTCACCGCTTTTTAGTTCAAGAAGATGGTCATGTCCATTCGCTTCCCGTGCGCATGGAAGGGGCCACTGAATGGAGCCATTCCTCTTTGATCGATAATGGCATCCTGTACGATGTTGTCTCAATTAAATATAACAAGCCTAATAAAAATACGGTAATCGTGATTCGCTCATCAGATGGACACCGTCTGCGTATGCAAACTGAGACGTACTTAGATCAATCAGCGGAGTCGTTTGAATTTATGCCCAAGCGCCTAGGTTGGGATTTAGAACGTTTCGAATCTAATCATGGGTATTCTAATAACGAAACCCGTTTTGATAGAAATTTATTCTTAGGATATTCTAATGGTAAATTTAAGCGCATAGTTGAAGACGGATCGTCATCGATTGCATCTGGATTTGCGAACATCACAAACAAAATTCAATTTGGCCTAGAAGCCCTAATGGATGAGTTTCAATCCAACAATGGCTTGGAAGAAAAGTTAAACAATCGCGTATTTGGCCAAGCTCACTTAGTTAAATCGTTAGTTCGCAACAGTCATGTAATTAATGACGAAAACTCCACTCGCCCGCGCATCGTAATGATCACAGGTACTTCAGGCGCTGGTAAAACATTCGTGGCTCAGCAACTAGCCGAAGAGACTCTACACGACAAAGACTTCTTTTTGGAAATCGACGGCACTAAGTACGCCGGCGGAGATATGAAAGAAGGCGCCGTGATCGCTCATAAACTATTAGGTGCAGAAAAAGCATACCAAGGCAGCCAAAAGGGCGAATTAACCGAATTTCTTCGCAAAACCAAAGGCCGCGGCGTAATCGTTATTAATGAAGCTGAAAAAATGAATCCTTACATCTTTACCCGCCTGATGGAATATTTCGATAAAGGCGTAATCACGGCTGGTGATGGTGAAGAAATCGAAGGCAAGCAAGTACTTGTTGTGCTAACGAGTAATCGCGGTGCTCGTCAGTTAATACCCGAGGCTGCAAAGAATTGGACCGAAGCCGCACTGGAACGTTACATCGGCGGCATTTCATCTGAAGAAGTGAAACGTGTTTTCACGACTAAACAAAAAACGGGTGATTACACATTACCAGAAGAAATCATCAACCGTATCGATGACTTCTTGCTCTCAAGCCCCTTGACGAAATCTGTTCTTAACAAAATCTTCCGTGCAGCGATTCTGCGTGAAAATGCAGATTTAGAAAAGAAATACAAAGGGCTAAACTTCAGATTTTCTGATGCGGCACTAGACTACCTAGCGACTGTAAATACAGATCTCCATAGCCATGGCCGTATGATGAATCGTCGTGCAGAAGCTGTTTTCAAAGATATCAAAGAATCTGTAGCTAAAGCTTTAACCTCTGGAAAATGGCAGCCGTCGCAGGTGACTTCAATTGACATTTCTCTACACGAAGATGCTCAGCACCGCTGGTTCTTCAACGTAAATAATGATCTACATATTCAAGTTCCACAGCCACCAAATCCAAATCCTTTGGCTGATCCTACGATTCGTAAAATCGTAACAGATTTAAATGACAGTCTAAAACGCCGAGTGATCGGTCAAGACGCCATGATCAACAACATCCATGAATTGATCGTGGATCATTTAGCTCAGGGCGTGCGCTACTACCCAACCGTATTTATGACGGTAGGCACGACAGGAACTGGTAAAACAGAAACGGGTTTAGCTATTGCAGAAAGTGTTTACGGATCCACTCAACGCGCAGGGATCATGGATCTTGGCGACGTATCGTCTGCCTACCAATTTGCGTTGAAATTTGAACAAGGCCTTGATGGCGCCGAGAGCGAATTCGAACGCTACTTACGCAGCAATCCCGAAGGCGGCGTATTGATTCTTGATGAAGCGTCTAATATGGGCGGACAAAACCGCGCTATGAAGAATGAGCTTTTTAAAAAATTCTATGCGATTTTTGATCGCGGCAGTTGGGAAAGTCCAGTGACAGGTAAAGTATATGATCTATCAAAGCACATCATCCAATTAACAGGAAATGATGGCGAACACTTCTTTGCCGGCTCATCTGCAGATGAAGATCGTTTAGAGATTTGGAAATCTAAAAACCGCGAAGAAATAATCCATGAAATGCTAATCCACGCGGGTGTTCCAGAAGCGTTATTGGGACGTTTAGCGTCTGTCATTCTAACAAAGCCACTTATGCGCTCGGAACTAAGACCGATTGCTGAAAAAATCTTAAAAGAAAAGATCAGACCACTTGAAGAACAATACAGAGGGCTAAAGATTTCCTACGGTCCTGAAGTATTAAATTCTTTAGCAGAAAGCTTCTTTACTCATGGTCGCGGCGTGCGCTCTATCCGCACCGTGGTGGACAAACGTTTTGGTAGCGCGATTCAAATGGCACTATTTCAAAGCGGTTTAGACTTGAATCAATTAAAAGGTGTAAATCTAGAATTAAAAATCGAAGACAATAAAACTTCGGCACCCTACAAAAAGACGACTGATCCAGAACGTAAAGTCCAAGTTGTTGTCAATATCACGAAAACTGAAGCGGGACAGTCCGCGCCTTTATTTAGCCGCAAAGTCGATTTAACTGAGTTTGCTCAAGAACAAGTTTTAATGAAACACGATGAAGCGCGCACAACAGCAATCCACGAAGCCTCTCACGCGGTCGGCAACGTTCCGGAAATTACAGGCCAAAAAGTTTCCTACATCACCATTCGTGGTGGTACGTCCGGTATAGGGGAAAACAAAATTCGTTACATGGGCTACGCACGCTCAAAACAAATCGATGGTTACACATCACCGACCCATGCCATTGTCGTTGGTCAAATCGCGCGAATTGCAGCCGGTGCTGTGGGTGAAACTATTTATGGACAACCTATGTCTGGTGGCTGGGCTGATGACTTATCAAAAATCAGAAATCTAGCTCGCACAGCATTGATCAATTTCGGTTTTGATTCGCGCTTTCATGGAATTCAAATCGATGCGCAAGGCGCCCCTATCATGAGCGAAGCCAAACGTCGCCAGTTCGAAGCAGCTATGAACAAACTAATCCAAGAAGGCATGGACTTAGCGCGGTCAACCTTAACAGCTAACTGGGATTACGTTCTTAAGGTAGCCGATGAATTAATGAACAAAGGCGATATCGATGGCGACCGCTTCGAAGCCATCGGCAAAAATCTAAAAAAATCAAATTCAAACAAACTCCGCATGTGCCTGGGCTTCTATGGTGGATAAAAGGACATACAATTTTTTAGCGACGCGACCACGGCGGATAGTTGCCCAGTTCATTTGCGGGATCACGTTTTAGTTCGAGTAGGCGTTGCCATTCCATTTTCAGATATTCCATTTGATGATCTAGGGCTGGCAGGCTTGAATTAGATTCGGCGGCACATGGACTTGCTGGTGAATACGACGAGGAATGACAGAGGCTGAAGGTAGCTGCTTTTTCGTCGGGCACCATTGTTTTGATCCAATCTTTCAATAGCATGGGCGCTGTTGGGTTGATCGCTGGATCAAACACGACGGGCTGCTGTCCCACCATTACGATTGGAACGACATGATACCACCAGCTGACCGACCCACTCGGCGAATTTGGTGTTTTCACTGTTAGATTTCCAAAAATAAATAACTTTGCCGGTACCGGCTGATTCCATAGCTTGATATTCTGAATAGCTAAAGCCGCTCGCGCAAAACAGCCATCATCTGGAAACAACCAGCTGGATCGACGAAGCATCGCATGTGTCGTATCTTTTAAAAAACGCTCATCACGTAATTTAGCAAAAACTTGAGTCGCTGCCGCTACATTTGCATACACGGGCGCCTTTTCGAACGTCAGCATATTTAAAGGCACAGCTTTTCCCAAAGGCGAATCTTCTTGAATCTGCCTGACACCATACTGAGCCAAGCGCTGGCGATAGCGTTGAAAGGCCTTCTGCGCGGATTCATTGCTCCCTCGATAGGCCGAGTGCACAGTCGCTGTTGATGAGTATGTCCCCGCATGTGAAAAAATAGAAAACGCTATAAAAATATAGCCAATAAAATACGCCATGTTTGTTCCCCTCTAGATCCAATAAAATGGCGCGACTTTACCGATTCGTCCAATAAAAAAACACGGTGCCAAAAATTTATTTTTTAGGGATTATCCAGCCATTCACCATCATCCTCTTTCTCTTGATTAGGATTCTTAGATAGCAAAATAGCCTGCAGACGCTTTTGAGGATCGTCCGCATTTTTTTGAATAAAATTGTTTACGATACGTTGAATATTGGCTTCACTTACGCCTAATTTTTTTAGTTTACCAAGCGCCAGTCCGACCGTTCGATCTCGATTTTCATCTTGGGGTGTGATTCTATCAACCAGTTTGCGATCTAAATAGGCTGAATAGTAGGACACCTTTTGTTCATGGCTGATCTTTAAGTCCTCAACCAATGCGATAAAATTAACAGCGACCTCCGGAAACGCACTCAGCGTGTCCTCAAATGTCAGAGAAATTTCAAAAAAAGCGGTTTCGCTGTTATTGACAAGGATTTGTTTAACCGTATCTCTTAGCTCGAGTGAAAATTTCGAATGTTTATTATAAACCATCAGTGCGTTATAGACAGTCAATACTCGGGCAGTTAGTGTCGTTGACACATTACCAAACGCGTCCATTTCTGCCAGAATATCAGCATCTTTAATATACTGCTTGGCCAAGTTCTCAACTTGCTCAATTTTCTGAGCATCCGCCTGCATAGATAAAGGCACAGCTTTCTTTCTAGCCTCAACCATTTTTCCAGATCGAAGTGACTTCGTTAATTCTGCCGTAGCAACTGCGTAAGATACAAAACCTGCTAAAACCTTAGGAGGTCTAAAAACTTTGAGCGGTTTTAAGCGCGGCATACGCAGAGGGGCTTCTTTTTCTAGCTTAACACTCGCCAATACGTCCTGTTTTACAGAATGCAAAGTAAACTGTTCTCTAAAATAAAATACGCAACCTGCCATACTCACGACCAACGATAAAACTAACGCCGGCGACAAAAAATTATTTTTCATAGAATTTCAGTGTAGATTATTTTTCGTCTAAGAAACATTTTTAAAAAAATCGTTCTCAAAAAAAATCGTCAACACAGCAACCAGACGTAAAAACCTCAGACAGTTCGAACACCGCCTCAGCTTGAGATTACGCGCACAACCTCATCAAGATCACTGGGCGTTTTAACATGTATAAGCCTAGACTGATTTTCAGGACGTTGTAAAATTCTTAATAGCTCTGGATTCATTAACTGGTGCTGTTTTTGTAGAGTCTGTAGCATTTTTATAAAATGGTTCCAGTTCCACTCATTCGCTCCTTTTGGCATTTCGGGGCGCGGTCTGAATAGACTACACATTTGACGCTTTATAAGCCATAGAACATTCCATCTATATGGAAAATCGATAAACACAATACAGTCCGCTGATTTCAAATGCGAGGGCAACATGTCCAATGGACCGTGTCCATCAAGTATCCATTCAGGACGATCGAGGGCTGATTTTAAATTCGTGCGGATGAGGTCTATATTTTTCTTAGATAAATCCGTATTGAATTCCAAACTATCGACATGAATAACGGGCAATTCAAATGCTTTGCCGAGCCTTCGTGCTAGTATCGTTTTTCCAGACGCAATTGATCCTAAGATCAGAATCTTTCGCTTCAACTAAAAATCCCAAAAAGTCGTTTTACGTTTACGCGAAAAACCCTCGCCCCAATGACGAACCCCAGGCAAAAACCTGAATAACAAAGGGTGCAACAACCGGCGTGGCATCAACCGACGTAGGTAATAAAAAAACTCAGCGCCTAATCCCGCAGGCACCCACAAGGGCGGACGCTCAGTTTGCACTACTAGTAAAATTAGCTGCGCGACCGATTCCGCCGATGTTCGTGATAACCCCATCAGTTTAGAAATAAATGGTTTCATCGATTTATAAAACTGCGTATACTCGTCGTTGCCATCTTCCGACTGACGTCCACGTTCTGTGTAACGTACATTTTTGAACGATTCAGAATGAATAAATCCAGGCTGTACCAAGGACACGTCAATACCGAACGGACGCATCTCGTACCATAGAGCTTCACTCGCACCCTCGAGCGCGGCTTTGGAAGCCGAGTAGGAGGACATCGTTGGCATCGCTAACATACCACTGACCGAACTAATGTTGATAATTTTTCCGCGACCTTTTTTCCGCATATTAGGGAGTACCGCCCGAATCAACGACATGGGGCCAAAATAATTTGTCGCCATTTGCAGAGACTCATCTTTACTGGTCATGTGTTCGATTACTGAACGATAGGAAATGCCGGCGTTGTTAATCAAAATATCAACCCCTTCCCATTCGGCACAGACCTTTCCAACCACCTGTTTTCTGGATACTTCGTCTGTTATGTCCAGCTCATACACACGAATATTTTGCGACGGAGGAAACACGTCGTGCAGCTTATCAATTGAACCTTTGCGAGCCGTGATGACGACTCGATAATTAGGAACACTCGTAAATACTTTAGCTAGTTCGAGTCCAATACCTGACGCACACCCCGTGATCAATATCACTGGTTTGTACGCATTGGGACGAATACGCTTAAACCAATAAACATACTTATACGCTGACATTTAAAGATTCCCCTCTAGATACAAATTATATTTAACTACGGCTTAGAAATACAGTCAAAAAAAGCTATTTAAGAATTTCAATAGCTAATGGCGATGACTGAAGCAGTCGCACACTACGATAGTCAGAGATAAACGCATCGCCACGCTCGGCATGCGCATTGGTCGCAGTCACGGTTACAACGTTCATTCCCGCACGCTGACCAGCCTCAACACCCGCATCGGCGTCTTCAAAAACTAAACAGTTCTGTGGTAAAAATCCCAATTTTTGGGCGGCTAACAAATAGCCCTGTGGATCAGGTTTACCCAGCACCACATCTTCACCACGTATGATGACCTTGGGTATGGGTATATTCAGATATTCCATTCGAACACGTGCTAATTTTGCCGTACACGAAGTAACAATGGCCCATCGATCGTGAGGTAATGATTCTAAAAAATCGATCGCACCTGGTAGCGCGAACAAACCTTCGGTATCGGAAGCTTCTCTATCGATAAATTCAAAATTTGCTTGGGGTAAAGGCAAATGTGGCGCGAACATCTTAATTGTATCAATTGAACGGCGACCATGGCAGTTTGCCACAACCAGCTCCGAATCTAACCCATGATCCAAAGCCCACTGCGACCATACCCTTTTGATCACAGCTAAAGAATTGATTAAAGTTCCATCCAAATCAAAAAGAAACGCGTCCGCTTTAAATACCAAATTGCCTCCATTTTTATAGTATGCCATTGTAAGCCTATCGGAGATATTTATGAAGTTCTTTGTTTTTCTTTTCGTTAGTTTTTTTCTAACTCTTACCGGCTTTAGTAAAACTCGCCTTTCCATGTCCGAACTCATTGCGCAATCTAAACCGACGGATTGGCGATCTCTTGACCCCGCACAGACGCTGTATATGGAACTTAACACCGGCCGAGTCGTTATTGAGCTTGCACCCGGATTTGCACCTAACCACGTAGACAATGTAAAAAAACTAACTCAAGAAAAATACTGGGATGGTTTAGCGATCGTTCGCTCGCAGGATAACTATGTTGTTCAGTGGGCTGAACCTAACTCGTCCGATACCGCAAAGAAGAAAACGATTAAAACGGGAAAAGCGACTTTAGACGCTGAGTTTGATACGCCGTGGGACGCTAAAAAATCCTTTGTAAAACTAAAAGACGGCGACGTTTACGCACCCGAAGTTGGCTTTGTTGATGGATTTCCTGCCGCGCGCGACTTAAAGAATAAAAAGGGCTGGCTTCTGCATTGCTATGGCGCCGTCGGAGCGGGTCGCGACACTGCATCTAACAGTGGTGGCGGCACGGAACTATATGCCGTCACAGGACATGCTCCTCGGCATTTAGATCGCAATGTAACTTTGATTGGTCGTGTGGTTTCAGGAATAGAATTGTTGTCGTCATTGCCTCGAGGTAAAGCTGCAATGGGGTTTTATGACAAGAGCGAACAAGCGATTGCGATTAAAGCGATTCAATTGGCCAGCGAAGTATCAGAAAAAAATCGTACTCAGTTAGAAGTGATGAAAACAGATTCAAAGATTTTTCAAGACGTCATTGAATCGCGTCGCAATCGCCCCGAGGAATGGTTTAAGTATAAAGCAGATAAAATTGAGATCTGCAATGTTCCAATACCCGTGAGAACAAAATAAGAAAGGCGAAGCACTCTGACGTGGTTCACCTTTTAGAATTGCTAGTGTGATGATTTCTTATTTTTATCATCCATATGTTCTAACTTATTGCCGGCCTTGTAAATGGCGTTGCCAACAGTGTCTGCACCTGCGTTTTTAATTTTTTCACCGGCGCGCTCGAGCATGTCTCCTGCTTTGTGACTCACAGATTCTTTCTTTGAAAATTTATCTGCGTCGTCTGAACTTGATTTTTGAAATTCCTTTGAATTTGCCATTTTGTTAGCTCCTTGTTTGAGTTACGTTCCCAGGTAAACAGCCGGGCTGTTTACGAGTACGAAGACTCACTTTTACAAGTTGCATTCCAATACCGAGTTGAATTTAAATGCCGAGTGGTCCTTATTTTGAGGAGTTATTCCCCAGCACGATGATGCGATTTGGGATCATCGATTCACTGCAAAGCTTGTCTTAATAAACCGTGATGCAACATTAGATCTGGCACCACTGGTAATAAACTGCGATATTTTTTAGAAAATACAGAATCAGACGACTGAATGAGCAATTCATTGACTGACTTTTTCAAACTAATGACCTGCTCGCTCTGTATAGGCTCTTTCTGAAAATACACTTCATCTAATGTACTCATCAATCCACTCAACATACGAAGCCAGGCAAACTCAGGATCATTTAAGAGAACCTGCAAGCGCTCATTCGGCCCCAATGGTTTCATCGTCTTAATTTCACGCAATTCAATTTCGTTCTCCAAAATAGTTTTATGGATACGCGCCATCGCCGCTGAAATTTGACCTAATTGCTCTTTGAAATCCACCCAATGCCTCCGATAAAAATAATCTTGTCTAAAATGTAACACTGCTCATTATTTTTCAACACTTTGAACCTGTTAACCGCCTAGCGTCACCAGCGGGAATGATGGACGAAAATGCCTTTCACGGTTTAACTAAGGCGTATGAAAACAAATATCGCCATAACCCTAGTTTTAAGCGTATTCGCTCTTATTTCATGTACTAAAAAATCAGCAGATCAAACTGTCTGGATCTATACATCTCTTTACAAAGACACTGTGGCGGATATCCAACCACAACTGGAAAAAGAGTTCCCGGGCGTAAAATTTAATTTTTATCAAGCCGGTTCCGAAGATGTAGCCGCTAAAGTTCAAGCCGAAGACATGGCTGGAAACATACAGGCCGATGTTTTAATTTTTTCGGATCGTTTCTGGTTTGAAGGAATGGCGACACAAGGAAAACTTCTTAATTACAAACCTGTAAACTCTGAAAAAGTCGCTGACACATTTAAAAACTCGGATGGCGCGTTTACAACCGTAAGCTATCCGATCATGATTCTTGCCTATAATTCTGAAGCTATTACAGAAAAAGAGGCACCAAAATCATTCAAAGATTTAACGAACTCAAAATGGAAAGGCAAAGTTTCGACAGGCAGCCCATTAGCTTCAGGTACCACATTCACTACGGTTGCCTTTTTATCTAAATCTTACGGATGGGACTACTTCAAGGATTTAAGAAAAAATGACCTTATTGCCGAAGGCGGAAACTCGGGCGTGGTTCGTCGACTGCAAAGCAAAGAACGTCCTGTAGGGATCGTACTATTAGAAAACGTCCTAAGGCTGACGACCACCGACCCACGCATTAAACACAGTCTTCCCGAAGATGGCGCCATCATCCAATCCAATGTCCTAGCCATAGTAAAAAAAGACGGAGAACAAACTATCGCAAAAAAAGTAGCGGACTGGTTCTTCGCGCAAAAAGGACAGGAAGCTATGGCTAAGTCATTCATGTATCCTTCGATACCTGGGCACGCAGGCCCTGTCGGTGCACCCGAACTCTCTGTCGTGATGAAGTCCGCTCCGGCTTGGTCGAAAGACTTCGTAAAAGAGACCATGCTCTCTCGCGAGAAAATTAAGGACGAGTTTTCAAAAATAGTGTTTTAATGCGAAGATCGATTTACCTTGCCGGTTGGCTGATAGTCTTAGCTCTTTTCATAGCGCCACTGGCATACTTGGTTAGCGTTCCTAACCTTTCCCATTTTTCTGATATTCTTAACAACAGCAATCAAATCAAGGCGATTCAAAATACGATCTTGGTTTCACTCGCTGTTGGCATATGCTGTGTCGTTATTGGCGTTCCCTTGGCGTGGCTACTGACGCGCACGACTCTTCCCTGCAAAGATAAATTCCGCACTTGGTTTTGTTTACCTTACGCCATCCCGCCGTATGTCGGCGCCATCGGCTGGATTATTTTGGCGAATCCGACGAGTGGAATATTGAACACCGTTTTTGGCTTAGGATTAAATATATACTCTTTTAGTGGATTAGTGTGGGTAGAAACAAGTTTCCTATTCACATTTGTTTTACTGACCACCTTAACGGCGCTTGACCGGATGGATTCATCATTGGAAGAAGCGGCTCGTTTGTCTGGCGCGAATGCTTGGCAGGTGTTTCGCGATATCTCGCTTCCGCTGTTACGACCAGCTATTTTCAATGGATTTATTTTATCCTTTTTAGCCACTGCTGCCAGCTTTGGCGTACCGGCTATGATCGGTGGGCCGGCACGGCTCTACTTGATGACGACACAAATCTACACGTACCAACGCATGGGAACAACTCAAGGGGTACAAATGGCCGTGGGCGTTTCGGTACTTTTGATGCTAACAACATTGCTGCTTCTTTTGATAGTTCAATACACAGCCGGCCGAGAAAAATCCTATCTTGTCGGCGGCAAATCGACCCGTCCCTCGCTAATGTCTTTAAAATCGGCAACGTGGCCAGTATTTATTGGTTTATGCTGTCTTCTTTTTTCTATTTTTATTTTGCCGTTACTTGGTTTATTGGTATCGGCTCTAAGCAGCGTTCAAGGTTCATGGTCGATAAGCACGTTAAGCTTTGCCAATTTCTATCGGGTTTTATTTGAAACGGAAGAAACCGTGCGGGCATTAACGAATTCATTGCTACTTGGTTTTAGCGCAGCGGTCCTGTGCACGGGGTTTAGTTTTCTTATGGCCTACTACCCAGCAAAAACAAATGCTAAGGGCAAAACGTTTCTAGGTGTTTTCGCATCCATTCCGTTTTCTACGCCAGGTAGCGTGCTCGCCCTAGCGTTGATCTTGGCATTTAGCCAAGGTTATTTTGGAATCGGACCGTCACTTTATAACACTCTCGGTTTGATTCTGATTGCTTATGTCGTCAAGTACATGAGTCTAAGCTTTAAAACGATGCAGGATGGCTATTCTCAGATTCATCCGTCATTAGAGGAAGCCGCCCGCGTTTCTGGCGCCAACTTTAGCTCCGTAATGCGAACTATCTATTTTCCTCTTTTGAAATCATCA
>DDTZ01000116.1:28354-40417 GCA_002344565.1 Bdellovibrionaceae bacterium UBA2351
GGGCCGGGTTTAGAAACAGTCGGGACGTTGATTTTCTCTCTTCAGGAATACTCTGATATCGGTGGCGGCGGCGCTGCCGTGTTGTCACTCTTGGTTGTAACTATTATTTTCAGTCTAAATTTTGCACTTAAGAAATTATCGAAGGGACTCTACGGACTATGAGCCAATTGCAGTTTTTCAATGTCGGCAAACAGTTTAACGGCGACGTATGGGCCGTTAAAAATTTTAACTTAATTATTGATAATGGCGAATTTGTTAGCTTCCTAGGTCCTTCTGGGTGCGGCAAAACAACGACGCTTCGAATGATCGCAGGACTCGAAGACAATACTCATGGAGTGATTCAATTTGATAGCGATATCGTATCAGACCCACAAAATAAAAAATTCCTACCACCTGAAAAACGTAATGTGGGAATGATGTTTCAATCCTATGCTGTTTGGCCACACATGAATGTGTTTGAAAACATTGCCTACCCTCTTAAATTTCAAAAACTGGATAAGACCACAATCCAAAATGAAGTCTTAGCTGTCCTTAAGACAGTTGAATTAGATGGCCTCGAAAACAGAAAACCGAATGAGCTATCTGGTGGACAGCAACAACGCGTAGCCTTGGCTCGAGGGCTAGTTATGAAGCCACGAATCTTGTTGCTCGATGAGCCGCTCTCTAATCTAGATGCTAAATTACGGGAAAAAATGCGTCGAGATATACGTGATATTCAAAAAAATTTAAAACTGACTCTTGTGTACGTGACTCACGATCAAAAAGAAGCCTTTCAAATGAGTGATCGTGTAGTGGTTATGAATAAAGGTCAAATTGAACAAGTCGGAACACCGGTAGAAATTCAGTCCTCTCCAAAAACCGCTTTTGTGAAGGATTTTGTTGAAATTGGCCGTCTATAGAATGGCAACAAAATCCCCGCTAAACGTGGTACACACATGCCCTTGAGTACTGACTTCAGCCTGCAAGGCCACTTTTGATTTTTGTTTACGTTCAAGCTTATCAAAGAAACTTTTTTGGGATTCAGAACTCCAGCTCGCTCGCGACTGAAAATGGTCATCAACAGGAGCTTTGTAATTAATATGCCCATCAGAAATCACAATATTATTTGTTATAAAGCCGCGACTCCGAAGCCCCACTAAAAATAAACCGTAGCACGCTAGAGCACAGGCTGAATACTGACTACCACCAAACGCCGTTCCTTTATGATTTTTGTTTTCATCGAGTTGAAACTTCAAAACAACCTCGTCTGATGTCGCCTTAATAACGGTCAACCCCATCGATTTAGTGATTGGAATTTCTTTATTAAATAATTCTTGCAAATCTTTAGGTGTCATAGATCCCTCAATGCATTTAATACGATTTCAATTTCTTCATCACGATTATAAGCATGAGGTGAAAGACGCATTCCCGGCCCCCGCTTCGCAAAGGCAACCTTTGCTGCCTTCAATCGACTTTCAAGTTCTTTAAATCGTTCTTCGGCAGCGAATTTAAAGTTTAATATTGGCCCCGTCGAACAAAACAAAACGCCGCCGGCCTCACGGATGCCTTGGCGCAGACGATCCGCTAAGCGCGAGGCTTCGGCATAGATCGCTTCGACTCCCACGGCAGAGAACAGATCCAGGGTGGCACCCATCGCGATAAGCTCAATCATCGCTTTTGAGCCGGGTTCAAACCGGTGCGGAGTTTTTCGAGGCTCGCTGGTAAAACTTTTTACCGTATCGGGATCTCCGTATGTCATGGCACCGACTTCCAGCGGAACTAATTCAAGCAATCTCTCGTTCTTAATCAGCATGTAACCGCCGCCATAGGATGAACATAGCCATTTATGACTTCCCCCACAGACAAGATCAAAACCAGAATCTATAAAATTAAACGGTCGGACACCCGCGCCTTGAATCGCGTCAGCGACCAACCAAATGTCTTTGCCCGTCACGGCGTTGGCAACCGCCTTTAAATCAGTGACAGCACCGGCAGAATACTGCACCCACGAAATCGCAATCACTTTCGTTTTTGCAGTAATACTATTTAGAATAGTTTGCAACGGAGTTTGCCACTCAGTTGATTTCAATTGAATAACTTTGGCTCCCGACCTTTCTGCGGCCAAACGCCAAGGATAAAAGTTAGACGGATACTCTTGATCCCAAGTTAGAATTTCATCGTCTTTTTTTAAAGGTATACCAAAGGCCGCTTGCGATAATGCCGACGCTGTCGTTTGAAAAAACGCCAGCTGATTCGAGTCGGCACCTAAAAATCGCGCGAGCTTAGCTCGAACACCATCGGTTTCATCCCAGCCCACAACCGAACATGCGGCGCCTTCCCTGTAAAAACGATCGATCCATTCGATCGCCGTTTTTTGATTCACATCGGGAATCAATGCCTGCCCGGCGTTGTTCAAATTACATCGTTCTAGACTATAGTAAAAATGAGACTTAAATTCGCTAATTTTCATATCGAAGAACTCTAGCAAGACTTCACGAGACCGGCTAGGAAAATTGCCTGCTTCAAAGTGACGCAATCACGCGTTTCACAATGACACAATTAAAATCAAATTTGCGATACATATTAACTATTTACCAAAATAACTTTTCAAGTTTACTTGAGGTTGTGCCGATAGGCATATATGCGAACCATTTCGAGGATATTACTAGCTATCAGCAGCTTAGCTTTATACGCCTGCACCGATGGCAATCCATCGTTAACTATCCTCTCTTCAATTGATGGTATTACATTTTCCGCAGAAAAAAAATCATCAGAGATCTATAAAATTTCAACCTCGCCATCGTGTTCCTCAGAGCTAACGGTCGTCGGTTATTGCGACCAGCGATTTAATCAACTTCAGTTTTCCATCGATAACGAAACCACCTGGACCAGTATTTCGGACTACAACACCAGCAGTGATGGCGATTGCTCTGATGGCGAATTTAAACTTTATTTCCCCAATGCCTGTAGCGCATTTAACGTAACTACTGGCTCTGATATAACAAAAAAAATCTCCATTCGCGCTGAGCAGAAAACTTCTCAAAACACAACGCGCGAAGCAACGGTGAATTTCTCATCTGAAGTGATCACCCAGCCGCTTATAGCTTCCATAGATGCTGCCATCTTAACCGAAGGCAGCACACTTACGTTTACAGTATCTCTATCGGCCCCATCAGTCGGAATGAGTACTATCAACTACGCGTTTTCAAATATCACGACTACGAATGACGATTTTCAAACGGCGCCGTCTACTTCGGGCCTTGTGACGTTTGCCGATGGTCAACAAACAGCTGTCATCAACTATATTACAGCGCCAGACACTAAAGACGAAGACGATCAAACATTTCAGGTAACTTTAACAGGGGCCACTGGCGCTACGCTTTCCAACACTAGCTACATCGGGCTAGGTACAATCATCGATGACGACTCCCCGCCGACGATAACATTGACCACGGGGGCTCCACCATCTTTAGAAAATATCTCGACTGGTACATTTACCGCGGTGCTAAGTGAAGCAAGTGAAAAACTAGTTACATTTACATTTAACACAGCCGACGACTCGGCGGTTACGCCCGAAGACTACACGGCCGTCACGGCGGCAACTATTATGATTACACCCGGATCACTATCAGTAAGCACATCTGTCGTGATAGTTGATGACACCATTGACGAACCTAAACAGTGTTTTAACGGCGTCATTTCCGCGCCAACGAACGCGACGATCGCCACCAACATGGCCGCAATCTGTCTTACTGATAACGATACAGAGCCGACCATTTCTATTGCGGATGCGTCCGTGACCGAAGGGGGAGACCTTGCGTTCATTGTGAGCTTATCGGCACCGTCGCAGCAAACATTTTCCGTCACCTACACTCTGACTCATACCTCCACTACAGGGGACGACCTTCAATCGTATTTATCACCAAGCGTTTTGAACTTTGCAGTTAATACAAGTTCAAACACACTCACATTTCCAACAGTTGACGACGCAACAGTCGAAGGCAACGAAACACTGGCCGTGACGATTTCGAGCCCTGTAAACACTTTTAATTCAGTTTTCAAAGCCGGAAATATATCTATTTCTGATGGCAACGCAATTGGAACTATTATTGACAACGAAATCTACGCCGGACCAAGCTTAACATTACTATCTCCAACGTCTTCACCAGGAACATCGGCGCGTCCTACAATTCGCGTTTCAGGTTTAGATGCTGGAGACACCGTAACCATTTACAGCAACAACACGTGCTCGGTTCTAATCGCTAGCTTTGCAGCAACAGGCGCCAGCAACGATTACACATTTTCAACCCCCTTGTCAGCCGGTGCTTATACATTTTACGCCGTTCGAACAAATGGAGTCATGACGTCGGCATGCCCATCACCGGGCTTAACCTATGGCTACATGGTGCCGACAGTCGCAGCCATCTATCCGACTAATGGTGCGAACTGGAATGATTATATCGATTTCCAGACTGGAGCGAACAGTATCTACGACCAAGCGGACTCCGTATGCCTTGGCAGCGAAACTGGACTTACAGATCGACTTAACGGCTGCATACATGGCGGAGAAAAGAAAAAAATAGTGATGATCGGATTTACAAGCTGTACAGGATTAACCGCACTCGACACGTTAGGTGCATTTGACTGGGACTGTATGGTTATCAGTGGTGTCGCAACCATCGTATCTAAAGGTCTAAAACCAAACATGGGTCTTCGCAATTTAATAGACGGACCAACATTATCATGGCTTAGCAATTCCGTCGTCGTGTACAAAGAGGGTACGTATGTTACGGCAACAGCGTCTACGGCATGGTGGTCAAATCCAATTAGCAACCTGAGCGGCCCACTATCCAATGCGACACTCAGCACTGTTAAAAATTTAAGCGATACTGGAAAAATATATTTGATCAATGCCGACCAAGCCACATTTGGCTATAATATTACCTCGGATAAAATTTCAATTGTGACCATGAACAACTCGACACTTATAAAATATAAACCGTCTAGTTCTTTTAACTGTACGCGTAGTACGGGCGCTTGGTCGAATTCTGCCTCCGACGATGTCGACGCCATTCTGTGCGCTGGCAATCGCAAGCACCTATGGATTGAAGCGCGATTAAATGGAGCAGGCACCGTCAAAGCAGATGCTGGTATCTTTATGACAAACACCAACCGATCCGAGTTTAGAAACATGACGGTGACCGATTTGAGCCACCTTAGTATCGTTCCAGCAATTGAACTCTATAATTCGAACGGAAACAGGCTGCAGGGGATCACGATACACAACACGAGTTTTGGACTGCTGCTACAAACATCGTCGAACAATTTGATTCGTGGCCTGAATATCAGCCACGTGTTTGGGCCTAATTACGCAAGTCTATCGGGAATCGAAGTCAATGGCGCAAGCGCTCAGAACAACCACTTCTATAACATTCGTATTTCAAATTTTGGTTCAAGCTTGTCCTACGCGCAAGCCATTTTCATCAGAGGGCCGAAAAATGTTTTCTCTAAAGTTAATATTTCAAATGTATTAGGTAGCGCGAGTACATCTGGCATACGTTTTGGCGCCTTCACAGCTAATGAAAACATTCTCTCACAAATCATCGTCGCCAATACGACAGAGTCGGGCATTCTATTTGATGGTTTAGTGGAAAAGAATATAATCTCAAACGCTACAATTGTGAACAACACCAACGGAGTTTACTTCTACGGTGCGTCCGGCACTCCCAAAAACAACAGTGTTAGCTCGACGTTTATTCACAATTCAGTATATTCCATCCTTAATGACGTTTCCATTCCGAGTGGATCTCATGGCAATCAATTAAGCGATATATTTCTTTCAAATTCACAACTCTATGGAATCTGGTTTCAAGAATCTGGTTTCGCAACGGGCAGCGGTTACCTTTTATACACTGATGTTTGTGGTTATGACGATGGTGCTACCTTTTGCTCTACGATGAGCTCATCTCTAATAGGTGGCGGCCCACTATCAACCCTGATAGGCCCGATAAGTGTCGACGACGCCGCCAATCCAGACGACACGGCAGGCGTTGCTAGCTTTTCTGGCCTGACTATAGACGGTATGTTAAAATTTGAATCCTGGTCACGAGGCTGGGGAAGAGACTACGGCGTGAGTTCCTATAACTCTATTGGATCTTCCGATGGAAGTATTCACATCTGGGATTTTGGGCCAGTAGTCAGTGGCTACCTACATAATCGCAGTGGCGCCGGCCAGACCACGAACTCTGCTCTTGTCCTAGATGGCTCGTCCTGCGCTTCTAACACTGTAAATGCGACCAATAGGCTCACAGTAAACGGCATTACTTTTTACAAAAATGCGATTGAAATTGAAGGCGATTTCATTGGAAATGATAACGAACTTTGCGAAATAAATGAAGACTGCTACTATGCACCTAACATCGGCGCCGTCCAACCCGACGGTGTACGTTCAGCCAATTACTGCCTAGTTCCACCAAGTATTCGGCTCTATACTCGCGATTAGAATCCCCATTCGGCATACAAATTTAAATATGTTCCGACCATGGTTACCGTGTTAACGTCTCCTGCATTTGCAAAATTTAAATCAGTTCCGCCGGCATACGGCTTTGCCTTATAAGAGGCTTTGTCTACACGGTAGGCCATACCTAAAAAGCCAGTCAGATTTTCTTTCATTTTGTAAGAACCCAACACTCCCAGTTGATACGAAGAGGACGGGATGATATCCAGGCCATTCGGCGTCGCCAGTTTTACAGCTCCTAAGTTTAATTGAGCGTTGATTTGTAAGCCGTATTTGTAGCTAAACGACGTCCAATACTGAACACCTAGCAGCGGGCCTAACTGCTGGATATTTTTTACGGTCAATTCGTCCACAACAAACGCTTTAGCTTCGGGGATGTCACGAACAAACAGTCCACCAAATATTCTGACCTGAGACGAAACCCCGATATAACGTCGCCAAATGGCCGTGACTTCAGCCGATGCAAACGTGTAGGTTTTATTTTTTAGATTCACTCCACCCATATCTAAAATGGTCTGCCAGCCCCAGCGACTCTTTGGCATATACCCATAACCGATGCGCCCCGTTCCGCCCAATACCGTATATACGATACGGTTTCCTGTTTCCTTATTGTCTCCGGTGTAATTTAATGACGATATCAGATAACTTGCTATTAGATAATTATCACGATCACGCTCCATTGCACGACGAAGCTTGGCGATTTCCATATTAGCTACCGTTCGCTGACCATCAAAAACTGGAAACTCAAATATTTTAATATCGGAATTCGGCCTCAGAACACCTAGTGAACCAATACGGAGTCGATACTCGCCGCCCTTATATTTCGGATTAATATCCAAGTTTGTTTTTTCATAATTCACTTTTTTTTCTAAAACATCCCACTGACCACGCGAATTTTTTCGAGCAAGGTCATATATAAAATGGCTTGCACCGACTGGCTTAGACCACGAAATTTTATTTATAAACTCGGACTCTGGTTTTTCCATCAACGGTGGCTCTATCTTTTTACCAAAAACCGTAAATTGGAATTGCACCTTAACTGGGTCACCCGCACTCTTTTGAATATCGATCGAATACACATGCCAGCGATATCGCTTACCTACCGGCAGACGCGCCACTATTTTTGGTTCGGGAACTTCAATTCTAAGAATAGCGGCTTCACCGTCTTTTTCTGGAAACACCTCTAGCACATAGGCCGTCGCACCTTTAACGGCCTTCCATGTGAATTCAACATTCTCTTCTTCTGTTTCTTCGGATTTAATTTCGGCTTTGTTGACAGGAGTGAATAACACAGGTGGCGGCACCGTTACCAGAAACGGAATAAACTCTCCCCATAATCCCGGGACCCCACGGGCATCTAGTCCACGAATTCGAAATTGATATTTTCCCGGATTTAGACTGGATGACCACTGCGTTGATTTTGTTTTAAATGAACCAAGAGAAACAAATCCCGATTCACTCAATCCATACACATCAATTTCATAACCCATACTTCCCCGTACAGGTTCCCATTCGATTGTAAGTTCCTTTGAATCCACATAGTCGTTTTCAGTCTGGGCATTTGCGAACGAAGGGACCACTGCAAAAGCCATCAAAAGAAGAAGAAAATTTAAGCAAATCAGCACTTTACTCACGTTTAATTTTTAACTTTTGAGTCAATTACGGCAAGAACTTATCCATTTTCTCGGTCAAAGGCCGGGTTAATAAATTGCTTTAACACTCATCCTTGTGAGAGTACGTTTCGACTAAATCAATTTACTTTCCCTAAACGTTCAAGTAGCCTTCTTCGTCGAGAACAGAATTAATGAAATTAGATAGTTTTGAAAAAAAAGTAAATTTAATCACCTTTGTCATTTGCTTAACAATCGTGTTTTCAGTGTACCGCGAATACAACACGGGGATGATTCAACAGAGCCATTCGGTATTGAACCAGTTCAATGATATTCACGCCAGCCTTCGCACAGAAACTCAGTTGATTACTAAGTTTGTGGCGGCTAGTCGTCGTTATGCCGAAAACTACTTTCAACTATCGCCTAGTAAGATCAGCCCGTTGTTTAAGAACTTAAAATACGACCCTATCTTAAAAGGCGCGTACTTAAGCGATCTACCAAAAGGCTACCGCGACCAAAAGCTTGGCAATTTAACAATAACCGACGCCATTTCATCTCTCTCAAACGAGAAAAAAATTGAAATCAACATGGCCCTCGAAATGGGGTCTTATTTTGCTCCAAGTCTGTTTGAGATCAAAAGTTCGCCTTGGTTCTATTACACCAGCGATAATTTTATGTATCTAGCCCCTTATTTAGAACCCAAGGATTTTTTCTTTTCCAAAGAGGTGATGTTACAAAAAGAATTCTACAAGAATGCGACGCCGAAACTCAATTCGACTCGTCAAGGATTTTGGACATCAGTCTATGTCGATGAAGCTGGTTTAGGTTTAATGGTTACCTATTCTGAACCTGTTTATGCGGGGGACGTGTTCAAAGGTGCCGTCTCTATGGATATCACGATTGATCAGTTCAATTCCGTATTGAAACATCGGGATTTCACTATCGGCCGCCTTGTTTTATATAACCACGCCGAACAAATCTTAGCCGATCCATCAAGCGTCGAATCCGCTGACAAGAAAATATCAAAAGCCAGTGATTTAGTCCCCCTAAATTTAATTAACCTCGCTAAATATTCAAAGAACAAAGGGCACGAACATTTAGTTGAACTAGACACTAACCTTGTCCACTATGAAGCGTTTCCCGAACTGAATTCAACACTTGTCTATTTTGTGCCAGCCAATCAATTGAAATGGTTAACCTTAAAGAAAATGTCCCCGCTCATTATATTTTCTCTTTTGTGCGTATTACTTATTTTTTGGCTACGGCGTGCTTTTTTAAATGACTACGTTATGCAACAAAACTTAATTCAAAACGCAAAAATGTCAGCGTTAGGACGAATGGCAGCTGGTATGGCTCATGAGATTAACAATCCTTTAGCTATCATTGTAGGAAAGGCCAACGGTCTGAAACGTATTATCGACAAAACGAATACGATCGATATGGAAATACTCAGTCAAGATTTAGGGAAAATTCTTAATACAGCTAATCGTATCGCTAAAATTATAAGCAGCCTACGTTCATTCTCGAGGAACGGAGCTCAAGATCCATTTTTTGATGTCAGCCTGAAATCGTGGGTTTCTGAAACTTTAGAGTTATGCCGTCAATCGATGCTTTCTAAAGCCATAACATTGAACGTCGCAGAGGTTCCAGAAATTAAAATTCGTTGTCGAGAGTCGCAACTCTCACAAGTCTTAGTGAATCTTTTAAATAATAGTGTTGACGCCGTTAAGAATCAATCCAAGAAAGAGATCTCACTTACATTCGAAGTCACTAAAAAAATGCTCAACATTTATGTTCGCGATACGGGACCTCGTATCCCTCCGGATGTGCAGTCTCGTTTAATGGAACCATTTTTTACAACCAAAGCGCCTGGTGCCGGCACGGGGCTAGGTCTTTCAATTTCACTTGGCATTATGCGCGAGCATGGTGGTAATATTAGATTTATCCCGCACGATGTACAGACGTGTTTTGTGATGGAAGTACCATTAAGCTTATGATTGGATTCATTTTAACCTTTATATTGACTGCGACCGCAGCGAACTCGGCAGAGTTACTAACCAACTGCGCTCGTTTTAATGAGGCCCCAAAATGGTTGAGCCTGTCGCGTGTGAATCGAGTCGCGGATAATGTTTCGCGAATTATGGAATGGGACATCCGCCGCGTAGAGGTGAAGTGGTATCAAAATCAAAAAGATTTCGAAAAGGCACATTCACTTGGGCCGATGGCGTTGGCCGTAGCACAAAGATCAACAAATCGCATTTTGCTTGGTCCAAAAGTTATTGAAAGTAATTTTGATCGTATTTTTGGACATGAACTTGTACACATAACATCCGAACAAAAATACAAAGGCGCTATACCTAAATGGCTTGAAGAAGGAATGGCAAATCACATCGCAAAGTTTGGAAAAGTGGATTATAAAGCTTTATCCAAGAATCCGCTTCCTAAAGATGTCACTAAGATGATTCACCCCATGAGCGGAAGTGAAAACGATATTTTGAATCACTATATGACCTCTCAGGCTTTAGCAGAAATGCTCAACAGCCGCTGTGATTTTAGAAATTTGCTACGTTTAAGTGTTCAAAGAAAAATGGAAGACTATCTAGAAAAGATCTGTCGCATTAGTAATATCAACGAAAGTTTTCAAAAATGGGTAACCTCACAAAAATAAAATCGCCCTTTAACTTACCCACTCGTGCCCATCAGAAAATCTAAAAGCGCCTCAGTCTAAGGCGCTTTTAGTTAAATCAAACAAACTCAAAGAGTCTATTCGGCGACATATTTAAGGTCGGTTTTGATTGAAGTGGGACGAGTATCCGGTGAGTTTGATTTATCATGAGTTCCAAGATAAAGCGTGTTGCCGTTATCAATTCGATATACGTTATATTCTTGTCTTGGTACCGCAATATTGTAACACGTAACTTCACCGGCAACCGATGATACATCACGACGATCGTTTAGCTGCCAGTTAGTTTGGTTACACACGCCTATACGGTTAGCAATGACAAGACCTTCTTGACTCGAGATTGTTAATTCAACTTTTCGATAATCGAAATCAATTGCCACTGCGCCATCAGCCGTTTTTTGATTTTCATTAATTCTCAATTCACCCGATTCTTCAAAACTGAACGCCTCTGCACCCGAGCAGTCTCTAGAAGCGTAAAGATGAGTTACGCGTGACGAATTTGCGCCCGCCATACGATATTGAACGCGTTGACTTTTTACAGACGCTTCACCCAGAGTCAGCAAACCAGTTACAATTTCGTTTAATGGTTTAGCGTGACAGTCGCCGCGGAATGTTTTCTCTTGAAGACTCGCATCTTTTGCTGCTTCGCGAATATTATCCACTGGATCGCTGTTAGTGTTACTGCGATTACAAGAAATAACCAGACCCATCATCGCTACTAAAATCAATAAACGTTTCACAAAATTCTCCTCTGTTGTTGTGTTTTTGTTGCGCAATTGTGAACGAACGAAAACACAAAATTGCAAACAACAAACCAGCTATTAAAATACAGCTATTTGCAGTTTAGCATTTCGAAAGGGTCATTTTTCCAGGAGGTAGACAGCTATGGGGAAAATCACCACAGCCTGTTTTCTAGATTAATTCTTCTTCATGCTTAAGCAGGAGATCCCGCTTCTGTTTTACCACTGGGTGTTTGAATAGAAAAACAATAGCCTTTTTTGACTACGGCTTTTAAATGATGGCCAGTGATCGCAATTTTCTTCCTCAATGACGAAATATGAGTGTCGATAGTATGAGCCGATACATGAACCGAGTCACCCCAAACAGCTACTAATAATTCCTCACGTGAAATAACAACACCTTCATTTCGCAAGAAATGAACTAACAATTTAAATTCAATAGGAGTCAAATTTAATTCTGTTTCGCTGCCGCCGGCCTGAACCAAGAAAATACGGTGAGACGTTAAGTCCACGCGGAAATCTGACTTACGAAAT
>DDTZ01000116.1:40755-45985 GCA_002344565.1 Bdellovibrionaceae bacterium UBA2351
TTGGGCTCTATCGGTTTAACGATATAATCATCAGCCCCTAACGAGAAACCAAGAACGCGCTGATCAACGTCCGCTTTCCAGGTAAGAAAAATGATGGGCAAGTTTTGAAATTTATTTTGATCCCTGATTTTTTTACAAAACTCAAACCCATTGCCATCCGGTAGTTCAACATCTAACAATAGCAAGGCGTATGGACCGCTCGCTAATTCTCGTTCGGCATCAGCGATACTGGTAACGCACGTTAACGAACACAAACTACCAACCGCGGCTTGAACCACTAACTGCATACTCAGAGCATCTTCGACTAATAAAATTCTATCGGTGCCCATAATCAGTTACCTAAAATACCTAGTGAATACATTAAATTAACTCTCCTACTAAATTTATTTAAGTATACGCCTGTAATATTACAACTCGAGTTTCTGTTAAATTAAGTTGATTTAATTATGTTACTCGTCTTTAACACCCTTGAATCAAACCCAGAACTCTTAGGATGCCACAAGTTTTTGCAATTCGGAAGAGGCGATTTCAAATTCCTGCTCCAGCCCATAAACTAATTCCAACATCTGCTCTTTGTTGGCGGTCAGCTTAGATTTTTCGATTTTTTCCGTCAGCTCTTGCATTTTGTAGGCGCCCAAATTAGCGCACGACGACTTCAAATGATGAGCCGTTTTCGCCGCCGACACAAAATCACCGCTTTCGATGGAAGCGCGAATATCCTTAAGCGCCGGTGCCGTTTCTTGTTTAAATAAGTTCACTAGGTCCCTGATAAGATTTTTATTTCCTGCTCCAGCCAGCTGCTGAAGGACTTCTATCGCTTTCTTATCGATCACATCACGCCCCCGCGAAATCCATTTTTTTAGTTTGTAAGCAAAATCATCAAAGTCGATCGGCTTACCCATGAAATCGTTCATACCGGCATCGTAGCAGTTTTGCATATTCCCCTGAACAACATTCGCCGTTACAGCCAGAATAGGTATTCTTAAATTTTCAGGTCCTGCGTCACCCTGACGAATGCGACGCGCAGCCTCGTACCCGTCCATCACTGGCATCTGGCCATCCATTAGTATGATATCAAAGTGTTCAATGCGCAGCGCCCCGATTGCGGCCACGCCGTTTTCGACCGTCTTCGTCGTGCAACCCAAGGTCTCTAATAAACTACATACCACTTTCTGATTTACTTTATTGTCCTCGGCCACAAGGACATGGCCTTCAATTTTTTCCGTAGTTTTAATACTAGACTCGCCTAAAGAGTGCGCCGGAGTCTTAACAAACTCCGAGGTTTTTAGTTTAATCTCAAAGAAAAATTTTGAACCAACTCCTTTTTTTACTTTCAACGCCAATCCGCCCATTCATCAATTCAACTAATTTTTTTGAAATCGCTAGACCCAAACCTGTTCCCGATTGAGCATGATACTGAGTTGTCTCTACCTGAGAAAATGCCTGAAACAACTTTTGGACACCCTCTTCATCCAGACCGATCCCATTATCGATAATTTCAAATCTAAGAGTTGATTCGCTGTCCATTTCGCACACTTTTTCAATTTTTAACGTAACAATGCCTCGATCAGAAAACTTAATTGCATTGTGAAGCAAATTCAAAATTATTTGCTGAACGCGAAATGAGTCCCCTAGATAATACCCATGGGCTTCGGTATGAATCTGCGGCGCCAATATCAATTGCTTTTCCCTAGCGGGCAAATCGACAATGGCAATAGTGCTATCAACAAGACTCCTCAATTCAAAATGGTTTTCGCTAAGCTCGATCTTACCAGCTTCAATCTTTGATAAATCTAAAATTTGATTAATTAAATTCAGCAGAACTTGCGACGATGCTTCCATTGTTTGAAGCATATTTTTCTGCAAAGAATTCAATTCTGTATTACCAAGTAAGGCCAACATTCCCTTCATACCATTCAATGGCGTTCGAAGTTCATGGCTCATGCTATTCAAAAAATCGGTTTTTACCTGCGTGGCGCGGACCGCTTCTTTTTGTGCAGCAAGAGCTTGGGTCATTTCACGTTCTTTCCGAACAAGTTTATTTTGCTGGCGACGCTGCTCGCGCAGCGACTGATGTAACTTTTCTGTACTTCTCCAAATCATGACAACGAAGAAAATCACACTTCCAACCACCCGTAACAGGGTTCCGAAATCTTCTGGGAACAATTGATATTCGACACCTAGCCGCTCAAAAAAACTAAAAAACGGAGGTGCAAAAATAGCAGCGACTAGGAGCCGACGAGCCGTAACCCCAGCCGCACTAGATGATAGTAAGACTGGCATATAACCCCGTCTATACATCAGACTTAAAAACCCTACACTTAGAAAAATCAATCCAACGGCCGTATGAATTGCCATTCGCGAGTGGGAGGCTAAACCAAAAGAAGTTTGAATCCCTAAGACATAACCTACCAATGCTTGAAACGGTATAAGCGTGGTTACCACTAATAAAATCTGACTTAAACGATACCAAGGCTGAGATTTAAAAAACGCAAAAAAAACAGACAAACCCAACAAAATAAAACTAATCGCCGTCACCGGAGCGAGGCGTCCCGGCGGATAACCGCTTACTCCCCCATCAGCGTCTAAATAAAAAAATTCGTCGATTCCAAAATTGACATGAAAAACATACTGAATAAGCGTCAGGATACCTATGGACATCGCCAACATAAGAAAACTAAAACTCACTTGTTTAGTTTTTCCATATCTACTAACACCTAAAGCGAGCTGACAAGATCCGAAGAAGAACAATGCTACTGCCGTATTGAACCTCATGGTGACATAACCGGGAATTAGAGTCTTTAAGATCCCGATATCAAAATGCCAACCTACCATCACCAAAACGGCAACTAGGACAACTAGGCCTCCGGAAAGAGCACTCGCGGTTTTCTGTGACAATCGGGTGATTAGGACCATAGCCAGTCATCGGCTGAAGGCGATCTCTAGTAAAGTCTAGCCGGACTATTTAGAAGGACACCGCGCCCGAATAGGCACGGTGTAAAAAATATGATTACTTAGTATCCACTTTGATTTCAGGTACTGGAAAACCACGCGCTCTTAAAAGAGCGTCGACTTTTGCATCACGACCTCGGAACTGGCGATAGCCGTCTTGAGGGTCGATTGTATTACCGACAGAGAACACATAGTCGATCAATTTTTTCGCTGTCGCTTTGTCATACGGATTTCCAGCTTCAACAAACGCCTCGTAAGCATCGTGATCCAATACTTGTGACCAAAGGTAGCTATAGTATCCGGCAGCATACCCTTCGCCCGAGAACAAGTGACCAAATGCTGGTAAACGATGGCGCATAACGATTTCAGACGGCATGCCAAGTTCTTTTAAAGCCGTTTTTTCGAACTTCTTTGGATCGATATCTGTTTCAGTAGATAAGTGAAGTTTCATATCCACGATCGCTGAAGCTAAGAATTCCACTGTCGAGAAACCGCTGTTGAAAGTTTTAGTTTTTTCGATCTTTTCGATAAGTTCTTTAGGAATGGATTCACCTTTGGCATTTGTCAAAAGTTTTAAAACTTCAGGTGTTTCCAAATAGTTTTCAAGAACCTGTGAAGGAAATTCGACATAGTCAGTTGGTACATTGGTACCTGATAATGATGGGTATGTAACATTAGCGTTCAAACCATGTAATGCATGACCGAATTCATGAAACATCGTCACAGCATCATCCCAAGATAATAACACAGGCTCACCTGGTTTACCTTTGATAAAATTTGAATTGTTAGAAACGATCGTCGTTAACGGCTTCTTATCGATTTTGCTTTGTTCACGATACGCACTCATCCACGCACCCGAGTTTTTACCCGCACGTGCATACGGATCAAAATACCAAAGACCGATTTGTTTACCATTTTTAGTAACTTTGAAAACAGTTACATCTGGATGGAATACTGGAACGCCTTTTAATTTTTCAAACTTCATGTTGAAAAGTTTTTCAGCCGTAAAGAACAAACCTTTTTGGATGTTGGTTAATTGTAAATATGGCTTTACTGCATTTAAATCAAAATCGTATTTAGCTTTACGAACTTTTTCAGCGTAGAAACGATAGTCCCAAGGTTGGATTTTAAAACCGCCTTTTTCTTGGTCAACGATTGCTTGCATGTCTTTAACTTCTGCTTTGACTTGGACCACGGCTGGCTGCCAAACTTGCATCATCAAATCCATCGCCTTGGTAGGGTCTTTAGCCATATTATCGGCTAAGTTCCAATGAGCATAGGTTGGGTAACCTAAAATTCTTGAACGCTCCGCACGCAATTTTAAAACTTCAGGGATAACTTTGTTGTTGTCATTCGCATTGCCGTTATCACCACGTGACGTCCACATCTTAAATGCTTTTTCACGCAAATCACGGTTTGTTGCGTAGGTTAAGTAGGGCTCGATACTTGATCGTGTGTTTGTAAGAACCCATTTTCCAGGTTTCTTTTGGTTCACGGCTTCTTCTGCCGCCGCATCGATCAAAGCTTTTGGTAAACCAGCAAGGTCAGATTCTTTTTCTAACGTCATGGTGATGTTAGCTTCGTCTGCAAGTTGGTTTTGGCTAAATTGAGTCGCTAGTTGAGCCAGCCGTTGGTTGATTTCACTTACGCGGGCTTTTTGTTTATCATCAAGCTTAGCACCTTTTAAAATAAAGCGATTGTACTGAAGCCATACTAAACGTTGTTGTTCCGGAGTTAATTTTGCTTTGTCCGGAGAATTGTAAACTGTCTCGATACGTTTGAACAATTTTCCGTTTTGGATCACCTCATCTTCAAATGCCGCTAATTTTGGCGACATAATTTTTTCAACGTCTTGGAATTCAGGCGTATTTAAACCACCACTCCAAACTCCGTACATAGTCATTACACGCTCAAGTACGCGAGTTGATTTTTCCATTTCAAGAATTGTGTTATCAAATGTAGCTTCTTTTGGATTGCTGGTGATCACGTCGATCGCTTTTCGAGCTTCCGCCATACCGACTTCGATGGCTGGTTGGAAATCTTTGATTTTTACTTTATCAAATGGCGGCACACCACCATGAGGTCCATTCCACCAATTGACTAAAAGTGGATTTGCCGGTGCTTTAGGCGCCGTTTTTGCTGCCATTCCCAATGATGAGATCAATGTCAGCAGAGATATAACAAGAAAACGATTAATTTTGAACATTACTTCTCCCCTATTTCGATCTGATGTTTATATCAAGGCACAATTGGGGATTACAACTGTTTTAAGGCTGAT
>DDTZ01000116.1:46270-51204 GCA_002344565.1 Bdellovibrionaceae bacterium UBA2351
GCGATGACTCTTTTTGAGTTTTCATCTTGGTAACCCAAAATCGATCGCTGTATGTCGATTTCGCTTTCCCAAAATAAGATTTCATTTCCTATCTCTAATATTTTTTGTGTAACAGAAAAAAGTTTTTCACAACTCCATGGTTTATCCACAAAATCAAATGCCCCTAATCTCAGCGCCTCAAGGGCCATCTTTTTGTCGCCATAGGCCGTCAATATCACAAATGGTGTTAAAAAACCCAAATCTCGAATTGATTTCAATAATTCGGTGCCTTTCATGTTAGGCATATTCACATCGCTAATAATAGCCATGATCTTGTTGTTTTTAACTATTTCAAGAGCTTCGATACCATCTTTTGCTAAATAAATTTCGGCGCCTAAAGTCTTTAGTGTTTCTGCCAACGTGTCACGAATATCTATTTCATCATCAACTATAAGTAAGGTTTTGTGCATTATGATTCCAGGATAAAGATCACTAAATTTATTATCCAATTAATTTTTCTTTATCGAGATAGGCTAGTTCTGATAAGACCAACGTATGCAAAAATCTAGATCTTGCTTTCGCGTTATCAGCATGGTCCCATCATGGACCGAAATGCTGATATCTTTAAATATACAGCCGGTGGGACGTACTCGTTTTTGCATCGAACCAAAACCAGACGTCCTAGATATTCCGATCGTAGGCGGAACCAAGGATTGGAATTTAGATTTTGTTCGATCTTTGACTCCCGATCTGATTATCCTAGATAAAGACGAAAATCCAAAATTCATGAGCGAAGGACATTCTATCCCGTGGGTCGCGACCCACGTTCAAAACATCGAAAGCTGCCTCACTGGTATCGAACAAATAGCACGTGTAATTACCCAAGCTCGACCCGATCTCGCGCCGGCATTCGATACGATTATGTCTCGCTGGCAACACATAGCAAACCGTCCGCCCAAAACTAACAGTCTCGATGATCTTGATCGACTGCCTGGCCTCATTCAGTGGATAAAGAAACCGGAAAAATCGGTTCAAGGCATATATTATTTAATTTGGAAAAATCCATGGATGCATGCCACGCAGGAAACATTTATCGGTGACATCGCTGATAAAGCGGGCTTGCCTTTGACGACTAAAACGACCGGCACTCACTATCCCCAAATAGACCTAAACACGCTCGATCCTGACTCAACGCTTTTACTTTTCTCAAGTGAACCGTACCCATTTCACAAAAAGACGGAGGACCTCAAATCACTACCTTTTCCATCCGCGATTGTTGACGGTCAAAATTTCAGTTGGTTCGGCACTCACTCATTAAAATTTCTTGAAACGTTAGCTTAAGGTTTTCAATTCAAGACAAACTGATCCCAAAATAGTTGGTTTTTGTTTTGCAATTTTTGACTCTGTTGAATTTTTGAGCCGAAATCGGTGCCAATAAGTCATCATTTTTCAAAACCATTGTTATGAGGGAAACCATGAATCGCACTATGACATCTTTACTAACTGTTACTCTTTTAAACCAATCACTGTGGTCACAAACTATTGTAAAGCCACTTGATCCTAAAAACCCACCCGGCCCAGTCCGTCCGACTGAACCAGTAAGACCTACACCGACACCGGTAACACCCACTCCTGTTACTCCGACTCCGCCGCCAAAACAAACGTTAGATCGTAATCGCTTAGATGCTGTCGTTCGCCGCGCGACCAATGACTACGTTCGCGACGTTTTGGATAGCGTAGGCGAAGCCTATCAAGTTCGTTACAATATTCGCGAAGGTATGTTGCGCGCAGTAGGTCGCATCGGTAACTTTGAGATTGAATCCGTTGTGCAGAATTCATTTGAATACCAAAATGCCGTCGTCACCGGTCGCTCTGATGGCAAATCTGAAGGAGCTGCCGCCGGCCGCAATTCAGCGAATTTAGCGTCTTATAACGTCGCTAGCTCACAAATCAACGCCGCGATCGATCGCGTTCTGGATACAGGTGCGAACGTCCAATTTACACAGAATCCAACAATGGTTGCATTTAATGGCTCCTCATCCAATATATCATCACCGCGCAGTATTGAATCTCACTGGAGCGCTAACGAATCGTCAAAAGTATCGCAAATTCGTCGCCTACTGCAGAACCAAGCACCCAGTGAATACATAAGCGGTCTATTTAATTTGTCGTCAATCTATCGCAATCACTCAACTCGCATTCCAAGCGACCTCGATGCCCCTCACGCCTTCCGTACTTGGTATAACAATGATCTACGAACGAGTTCGACAGCAGCTACAGATGGTCGTAATTTCTACAAAGAAATCACGAACGCGTCTCTATTCGATCAAGCCAGCCAAAATGGAGAACTTTTCAAAAGTGATTTTAATCGCAATATCGACAACGGCACAAGCGGATCTCTAGAAAGACAATGGGACCGCAAGGTTACATCGTCCCATCAAGGTGCTTTAAATTTAGGAGAAACTTTGTATTTACAAGAAGCGGCTCGGTATGCTCATGATCGTGGTTACTATAAAGGCTATCACGAAACATTCACCGACGCATCAATCGTTTCATTCAATCAAAACTATCAAGCGTTTTACCGCTCTAACTTTAACGCTATCGAAAACAAAGTTCGCACAACGCCGACCATCACTGAAATCCAAGCACACATCGTCAGCGAAGAGGGCAAATCAGAAGTGACTTTTGGAGACACATTTAACGTTGTGATCACGAATATCGCTAATCGCGGTATGGTTGCTGATGACGTGACTGTGGAAATTCCGAATCAAAACCAAATCACATCGTTTAATAATAAAGTCACAGTTCGAGTAAATGGGTTAACACGAATGAAACAGGCTCAAGTTGTTCGACGTCTAGCATGGATCTCTGAAATAACTAAGCCAGATCAAGACATCACTATTTCCGCGAACATTCACGATTCAACAGTCAGCTTAAAAACAAAAGCGACCTATGAAGAATTGCTCCGCAAAGCCGTTCGCGCACCCGAGGCCGATGTGTCTCTGTGGACAATAAATCTAGCTCTTGGTTTCATGAAAAAACAATACGACGATTTGTCGGGTTTCAATGATCAATACGAAAAACGCGATCCAAGCATGTTACTTGTTCGTCTTCGTAAGTTATTCGATAGCATGTCAGAGGCCGAAAAAGCTCAACTTCGTGTTCATGGTCAATTAATTCGCGACGTGTTTGGTGGCAAACCGGTGCGCATCCTAAATCCAAAACGGGACGAATGGGACGCCAGCCAAGCGATGATTGGCGAAATGGGATTACCGGGCGTAGTACCTAAAGAAGTCAACGGCGCTAATGACTCAGACAACGATAATTTTTCTAACTAAGAGGCTTAGGCCTCGCAGTTAGAATGCATCTTCGCTATTTTTTCCTGTGCACAACTATTGCTAAATTGAGAGGCGAAACTAACTGACAGAGAGCAAACTCTATAAACCGCGTTATTTGCAGTTTATAGAGATTTTGCTTCAATTGGCGAAAGAACTCGTTTTCGCTCGCCATTTTTCTGCCCAAATACGGGCACTGTCTAAAGTTATTACGGAGGCCGCTTGAAGCGCATAGGTTTTTATCCGACTATTCTGACGTTGATTCTGGTTCTATCCTCAAGTCTGACCTTTGCGGCAGGGGCCTCGTCCCGGTTTACGGGGCATGTTCCTGTTTTGCAAGGGTACACGAACGAAAGCACATCCTTTATTACGGCACTCCGTAGCCCCGGTGAAGAATTCATATACGAAATTAGTAATAAAGACGCGGTACTTAAAATTAAAACAAATTCCGTAGGCCATGGCCATGAAGTCGACACGCTTGAAGTGGGTGGTTTGAAATCAGGTACGGATTACGAGTTGATTATTAAAAACAAGAATGGAAACGTTATCGACTCGCGTGAATTTAAATCTCTTAATCAAGTTCAAGCGGATCCCAAAATTGCTGTGTGTTCGTGTTCCCGTGTTGGCCTGTTAAGTCCCGACGATAAACAACGATCCATGTGGGATCGTCTGATGGATCAAAAACCGAATGCGATTTTTTTCTTGGGCGATTTAGTTTATGGCGACAATGCGGCTCAAGCGGTTCTTAAATGGGCAGTTAAAAAATTTCACTTCTATCACCCCAGTTTTAATTACATCGAAAAACGCTATATTGAGTCTTGGAAAAAAGAACGTATCTATCGCCAAGCCAAAATGATTCCGATGTACACTGTTTGGGACGACCACGATTACGGTTACGACGCTGCCGATTTTTCGAATCCGTTTAAGAAAAAAATGTTGGACTTATTCCGAGCCTATTACCCAGTTCCACCAGCGGATGAAGTTATTAGCCGCGGCCCAGGGGTATCCTATAGCTTTTCTATTTATGGAAAGAAAGTATTGATGCTAGATAATCGTTCATTTTACAACGTTGGCGGCAAGGTTCTTTTAGGAATGGATCAGATAAACTGGATCGAAGAGCAAGTTAAAAATCAAAAAGAAGTCGTAATTGCAAGCGGGATGTCTATTATAAATATCACTCCTGATCAAGAGTCTCTGCAACGAGATGCCCCTTCAGAATGGCAGGCCTTCCGAAATATATTTCGTAATCATGGAACAAAGGCGGTGTTCTTAACAGGTGATGTTCACTACTCGGAAATTCGCGAAGTTCCAGAGCATGTATTTGGCTACAAAACATATGTCGTCGTCTCTAGCCACATGCACAGCACATCCCCTCGTATCACCCCACCATTCAAATCCGGCAAGTCCGATGATCCTGGGCAATTAGCATTTGTCGGTGGACGAAACTTCGCAGTACTAGCGATGAAGTCTTTGTTTGAAAAACTAGATGCCGTATTCTATCGCCACAAGGGCTTAGCACCCATCAAATTTATAGGCGACTACGGAAACACAAATGTGACAGTTAACGAATGCAACCGCTTCTACAGAACGGCTAAGTAAAAAGTCAGCTGCTAGGTTTTT